>CALDFY010000062.1 GCA_937942115.1 uncultured Anaerolineae bacterium
CGGAGATGGCTCGGGGGGCCGTAGAGGGGGGCGAGATGGCGGCGGGCGGCTTCGCCGCCCGCCGCCATCCCGCCCCGACTCCCCTCCACCGCGCCGGAAGGCGGCAGTGGCCGGGCCCGGAAAGACGACGGCGCACCGGAGCGTTTCCCTCCGGTGCGCCGTCGCATAGGGGCCGGCGGCCGGCTACACCGCGCCGTAGCGGCTCCGGAGCACCTTCTTATCAATCTTGCCCACGCTGGTCTTGGGCAACTCGTCCACGAAGGTGTAGTTCTCCGGGACGGACCAGTTGGTGATCAGCCCCTCCTCCACGTAGCGGTTGAGGTGGGCGCGGAGCATGTCCCCGGTGAGTTTCCCCTTATACTCCTCGCGCGGGACGACGATGGCCAGCGGCCGCTCGCCCCACTTCTCATCCGGGATGCCGATGACCGCCGCCTCCAGCACCCCCTCGTGCAGGCTGAGCAGATTCTCCAGTTCCTGGGAGACGATCCACTCGCCGCCGCTCTTGATGACATCCTTGAGCCGGTCCACAATCTGGATGTAGCCGTACTCGTCCATATAGGCGACGTCGCCGGTGTGCATCCAGCCGCCGGCCCAGAGCTCCTCGCTCTTCTCCGGCTCCTTGTAGTAGCCCTGGGTGCACCAGGGGGCCCGGACGATAACCTCGCCGGTGGAGCGCCCATCCCGGGGGACATCGTTTCCGGCCGCGTCCACCACCCGCAGGTAGACCAGCGGGGCGACGAAGCCGGTCATAATCTGACGGTCCAGTTGCTCCTCCGGGCCCCAGGCCAGCATGGGCGGCTTCAGGTGGGCCAGGGTGAGGACAGGGCAGGTCTCCGAGAGGCCGTACCCGGCGTAGACCTTGATGCCCAGTTTCGTCGCCTCCAGCGCCAGCCCCTTGGATAGCCGCGCCCCGCCGATGACCACCTTCCAGTTGCTCAGGTCCAGCCCGCGCACCGCCGGGGAGGTAACGATCATCTGGAGGATGGTGGGGACGCAGTGGCTGAAGGTGACCTTCTCGGTGAGCAGGAGTCGCATCAGCATCTCCGGCTCGTAGCGGCCCGGATAGACCTGCTTGACGCCGAAGAGGGTGGACATGTAGGGGATGCCCCAGGCGTGGACGTGGAACATCGGCGTCAGGGGCATGTAGACGTCGTTCTTGGTCACGCCGCCAAAGTTCCCGAAGGCCGCCACCGCCAGGCCGACGGCGAGGGTATGGAGGACCAGTTGTCGCTGGGTGAAGTAGACGCCCTTCGGCAGGCCGGTCGTGCCGGTGGTGTAGGCCATCGTCGCCAGCGTGTTCTCGTCCATGTCGGGTAGTTCGTCCAGCGGGATGGCCGCCGAGAGCAACTCCTCGTACTCCGCGTCCGCCTTGATGTCCGGTTTCTCCTTCCGGTCGGTAATCAGAAGGGTCTTGCGGATGGAGGGGATGCGCGGCCGGACGCGCTCCACCAGCGGGTAGAAGTCCTCATGGAAGATGAGGACCTCGTCCTCGGCATGGGCCATCGTATAGGCGATGTCTTCGGGGGCCAGGCGGGGGTTGATGGTGTGGAGGACGGCGCCGATGCCGGGGATGGCGAAGTACATCTCCAGGTAGCGGTGGCTATCCCACTCAATGACGCCGACCCGGGTGCCCGGCTTTACGCCCAGGGCCTGGAGGGCGCCGGCCAGTTTGAGCACCCGGTTGTACATGGTGGTGTAGGAGTGGCGGACCAGGTCGCGGTAGACGATTTCCTGATCGGGGGCCCAGGCGACGCCATAATTGAGGATGTGTTTGAGGAGCAGTTGGAATGGATATGCGGGCATGATAGACCTCCTTTCTTGGGTGGGACGGACCTGTAATTGCACCGGTCATGGCGAAAGACCGGTTCTGCGGCAGGGGGGTATTTCTATGATAGCCCATTTCCGGTAATTGTCAAACCAGGGGCACCGGCTGGCCGGGATGGGCACTTTTGCGCAGGAAATGCAACCTGTCACCGAATTGAAACGCGTGCAAGATTGCTTCCTTGCCGAAAGTGTGTATAATGTTACCGGAAGGTCTCACGCTGGATGAAGTATCATATCTGGACCATTGGCTGTCAGATGAACGAGGCCGATTCCCGGCGGCTGGCGGCGGCCATGGAGCAATTGGGATATGCCCCGGTTTCCCGGGCCGAAGAGGCCGACGTGGTGGTCCTGAACACCTGCGTGGTCCGGCAGCAGGCAGAGGACAAAGTCTACGGACGCCTGAGTTCTCTGCGCCCCCTGAAGGCCCGGCGACCGGAGGTGATCATCGGCCTGATGGGCTGCCTGGTGGGCCATCGGGATGCGGCGCCGCTGCGGGAGCGATTCCCGTGGGTGGATGTCTTCGCCCCGCCGTCGGACCCTGGGCCGCTGCTGGACTATCTGGCGGAGAGGGGGTTGGCCGATAGCGGACGGGCGCTGGCGGCCGAAAACGCCGCCCGCCGGATTCCCTCTCCTTTTCTGCTCCCGCGCTCGGAGCAGGACCGAGCGGTCAGCGCGTACGTCCCGGCCGTGCTGGGGTGCTCCCACGCCTGCACCTACTGCATCATCCCCTACCGCCGGGGGCCGGAGCGCAGCCGCCCTATGGAGGAGATTCTGGCCGAGGCCCGCGCGCTGGCCGCGCAGGGGGTGAAGGAAATCACGCTGCTGGGGCAGATTGTGGACCGGTACGGGTACGACCTCTATCCCCACCGGCGCACTTCCCCCCTGGCGGAGTTGCTGGAGCGACTTCACGAAATAGAGGGTCTGGAGCGGATCCGCTTCCTTACCAGCCACCCGTCCTGGATGACGGACGAACTGCTGGAGGCAGTGGCTCGCCTGCCCAAAGTCTGCGAACACCTGGAACTGCCGGTCCAGGCCGGGGACGATGAAATCCTGGCCCGGATGCGCCGGGGCTACACCGCCGACGACTACCGTCGCCTGGTCGCGCGGGCCCGAGCCCTCATCCCCGGCGTCTCCATCGCCACCGACGTCATCGTCGGCTTCCCGGGGGAGACGGAAGCCCAGTTTCTGCGCACCTACGACCTGCTGGCGGAACTGCGGTTGGATAAGGCCCACATCGCCCGCTACTCCCCCCGTCCGCAGACCCTGGCCGCCCGCCGCTATCCGGACGACGTCCCGCCGGAGGAGAAGGAGCGCCGTCGCAAGGCACTGGACGAGTTGCAGGCCCGCATCGCCGGAGAGATCAACGCCCGTCTGGTCGGGCAGTCGGTGGAAGTCCTGGTAGAGGGCCGGAAGAAGGGCCGCTGGTGGGGCCGCACCCGTACCGACAAACTGGTTTTCTTTGAGGACCCGCGCGATCGGACCGGCCAGCGGGTGATGGTTCATGTCACCTGGGCCGGGCCGTGGTCGCTGATCGGAGAGAGCAGGAGCACGGAGAAGGGAGGCCATGCCGAATCCGGATAAAGACCCGAAGGAAGGTGAAGGGAGACCGTCCGGAGAAGACCTGAGCACCCGCGTGATGCCGGGGCTGGCTGCGCGGCGGATGGGCACGGGTCTGACGGCCCCTCCGACGGCGGCGGTTCCGCCCCCCACCGGCCCCGCGAGGCAGGCTCCCGCACCTCCAGCGCCGGGGTCCGGGCGGCTGGCCGAAGGCACCGTTCTCCAGGACCGGTACCGCATCCTGGGCGTCCTGGGCTCGGGTGGGATGAGCACCGTCTACAAAGCACAGGACCTGCGATTCCCCAAGGTCCAGCGCTTCTGCGCGGTGAAGGAAATGCTCAACACGGCCACCGACCCCCGGGTCCGGGCGGTGATGATGCAGAACTTTGAACGGGAGGCCAGCATTCTGGCGACCCTCCAACATCCGGCCATCCCCCAGGTCTATGATTACTTCACCGAGGGCGACCGGGCCTATCTGGTCACCGAACTGATTCCGGGAAAGGACCTGGAGACCCTGCTCAACGAGACCGAGGGCTTTTTCCCGGAGCCCCAGGTCGTTCAATGGGCCATCCAGATTTGCGACGTGTTGACGTATCTCCACACCCGCAGGCCGCAACCCATCGTGTTCCGGGATATGAAGCCCTCCAACCTGATGCTGGACGATCAGGGGCGGATCCGTCTGGTGGATTTCGGCATCGCGAAAGTTTTCCAGAGCGGGGAGAAAGGGACGATGATCGGCACCGAGGGGTACTCCCCGCCGGAGCAGTACCGGGGGGTTGCCGAACCGCGCGGGGATATTTACGCCCTGGGGGCGACGCTTCACCACCTGCTGACCAAACAGGACCCCCGCCTGGAGCCGCCCTTCACCTTTCATAAGCGACCCATCCATCAATACAACCCTGCCGTCTCGGCCGAACTGCAGGAGATTATCTACCGGGCGCTGGAGTACGACATCCAGAAGCGGTTCGGGTCCGCTGAGGAGATGAAGCGGGCGCTTCTCTCCTTGAAGTCCGCCCGGGGACTGGTGTCCACGGCTTATATGCCCACCCCCGAAGGCGTCCATCCGGATGCCCTCAAGGTCATCTGGCAATTCGCCTGCGAGGACGAGGTCCGCTCCAGCCCATGCATCCATGAGGGGATTTTGTACGTCGGCGCCTACGACAACAATCTCTACGCGCTGGACGCCGAAACGGGAAAGTTTCTCTGGAAGTACGCCACCGAAGGCGGCATCGCCTCTTCTCCGGCCGTAGCGGACGGGCGGGTCTTCTTCGGATCCACCGATGGCTCCCTCTATGCCCTCAACGCCGAGACCGGCCGGTTAATGTGGACGTACCCGACGAAAGCGCGGATTTACTCCTCCCCCCGGGTGCAATTCGGGCACGTTTTCATCGGGTCGGACGACCATCACCTCTACGCGGTGAATGCCACCAGCGGGCGGATGGCATGGAAGGTGGAAACGGAGGGGGCCGTTCGCTCTACGCCCGCCACGGGGCCCGACGCCATTTACGTTGGAGATGAGGAAGGGGTCCTCCATGCCGTCGGGGTGAACGGCCGGTTGATCTGGCGGTTCCGCGCCCGCCGGGCGATCACCTCATCTCCGGTGGTCAGCCAGGACCTGTTGTATGTTGGCTCGCAGGACTGGTTTGTCTACGCGCTGGACCTGCGCGCCGGCTGGGTGGTCTGGCGGTATCGGACCGATGGCCCGGTGGTCTCCACCCCGGCGGTGGCGGAGGGCACCGTTTTTATCGGCTCGGCGGACGGGCATGTGTATGCCCTGGACGCCACCAATGGCTATCTGGTCTGGCGGTATCGGACCGGGGGGCAGGTCACCTCGTCGCCGGCCGTCTATCAGGGCGCGGTGTACGTCGGGTCGGTGGATGGGTACGTCTATTCGCTGGATGCCCGGACGGGGCAACTGCGATGGCGGTTCCAGACCGGTGGGCCGGTGGTCTCCAGCCCCCGGGTGGCCAACGACATCGTCTACGTCGGCTCGCTGGACCACAACGTGTACGCGCTGCCCATCTGATAGTAGAGCAACTCCTGCGGAATCGCTCTCCAAGGAGCACCCACATTGAACTGGAAATCCTGGTTTCGCCGTTTTCGGCCGGCGGAGCGGCCGGAGGAAGGGGCGCCTCCTGCACCTCCGGCACCGACTCCGCCAGCGGAGCGCCCCTCTCCCCGCCCGAGGTTGACCGTGGGATGGGCTACCGATGTGGGGCGGCAACGGAGTCACAACGAGGATACCGTTCTGGTGGTGGAGTTGGAACAGGCGGGTTATCATCGCACCCTGCCCACCGGCCTTTTGATTCTGGCCGACGGGATGGGTGGGCACCTGGCGGGCGAGGTCGCCAGCGCACTGGCGGCCCGTACCGCCGCGCAGTATATCCTGCAGGCCTGCTTGACCCTGCTCCCCACCCGCGAGCACAGCGCCGATGAGCCCTCGCTGAAAGAAGTGCTGACGGAAGCGTTTCGGAGAGCCAACGAACGGGTCACCGAGCGGGTGCCGGGAGGAGGGACCACGCTCCTGTGTGCCCTGATTCTGGGGAATCAGGCATATATTGCCAACGTCGGAGATAGTCGGGCGTATCTGGTCTCCTCCACCGGCTGCAGCCAGATCACCCGCGATCACTCTCTGGTGGATATGATGGTAGAATTGGGTCAGATGACCGCAGAAGAGGCGGCCCACCACCCGCAACGAAACGTCCTCTATCGCGCGGTGGGGCAAAAAGGGCTGCTGGAGGTAGATACGTTTTTCTGCCGCATCCCGCCGGAGGGGGTCCTCTTGCTGTGCTCGGACGGACTGTGGGAAATGGTGAGCGAGGAAGAGATTGCCCGGGTGGTGACCACGTCCTCTTCCCTGCAAGAGGCATGCGAGGCCCTTGTGGAGAAGGCGAATCAGGCCGGAGGAAAGGACAACATCAGCGTTATCCTCGCGGCCACTCCGGGGGTGGCTGACTCCGAATTTCATCGGCCGGAGAGATGAGAATGCCGGAGGAAGAAAAGGACTTATATGCCGTTCTGGGGGTTTCCCCGTTGGCCACCCAGGAGGAGATCCGGCACGCGTACCGTAAGTTGGTGCGCCGGTTTCATCCGGATAGCGGGTCCGAAGAGGCCTCGGCAGAGCGATTCCAGGAAGTCCAGGAAGCCTACCGGGTCCTGGGCGACCTGGCCCGTCGGCAGGCCTATGACCGGCGGCGCGCCGAGCGGGGGAAAGACCTGACGGTGGCTCTGGCCTGGGACATCCTGGTCAGCCGTCAGCAACTCCAGGCTATGCCCGAGGAGCAGATGCTCTATCTCCTGGTGGACCTGAAACCGTCCGGGAAGACCGCATTCAAACGCATTCCGTTGAACCTGTGCCTGGTCATTGACCAGAGTACCTCTATGGACGGCGACCGGTTGGATCACGTGAAAGCGGCCGCCCACCAGATTGTGGACGAGTTAGCGAAAGAGGATGTCGTCGGGGTGGTCGCCTTCAACGACCGGGCGACGGTGATGTACCCCAGCCAGCCGTTGACGGATCCGTTGCGGATCCATGCCCGAATTTCCTCCATATGGGCCAGCGGCGGCACGGAAATCCTGCAGGGGTTACGGGCCGGCCTGGAAGAAATCCGGCGTCATCACAGAAAAGAAGCCCTCACTCACTTGATCCTGTTGACCGACGGGCGCACCTATGGGGACGAAGAACAGTGCCTGGCGGAGGCCCGTCGGGCCGGGCTGGAGGGGATTGAAATCAGCGTCCTGGGCATCGGCGAAGACTGGAACGACGCCTTTCTGGACCAGTTGGCCCGCCAGACCGGCGGGACCTCCACCTACATCGCCTATCCCCAGCAGGTGCGCGGGGTCATGCGGGACCTCGTTCAGCGGTTGACGATGCTGCTGGCCCGCGATGTCACGCTGACCGTTCGCACGACCGAGCGGGCATGGGTGGAAAACTGCTTTCGGACTGCGCCATTCATGGAATACCTGATTCCCAAAGGGGGCGTTTATCATCTGGGCAATCTGCTGGCTGGGAAAGCAACGCAGGTCCTCTTTGAGGTTGTCGTTCGGGAGAGTCGGCCCGGGTTCCACCCTCTCCTCCAACTGGAGATGAACGCCCACATTCCCACCTTTAACCGGGACGAACGGCTGATATTTGACCTGGAACGGGAGTTCGTCCCCGAAGCAGTAGAGGAACCAATCTCACCGATTCTGGTCAATGTTCTCAGCCGACTCAGTATTTTCCGGATGCAGGAGCAGGTCTGGAAGGCCCTGGATACCGGCCAGATAGAAGATGCCCGGCGACGGCTGGAAACGATTGCGACCCGGCTTCTGGACATGGGGGAGGCGGAATTGGCCCACGTGGCGCTGCTGGAAGCCGGGCGTATCGCTCAAGGAGGCCAGATGTCCAGCAAAGGGCAGAAAATGATGCGCTATGGAACCCGGGGCCTGGGTATCAAGGGGAGGGGGCCATGATAGAATGTCCGTCCTGTGGAAAGAAACATCGGTTGGGCACCCTGTTCTGCACCGAGTGCGGTACCTATCTTCCTACCGCGAAGACCCTGCGGACAGAACCGTTCCCTACCGATGAACTCTCTGCGCCCCGGGCCGCGGCCTGGGAGACCGAAATGCCCGGCAACGAAAGGGAGAAAGCGCCGCCGGTCATCCGGGTCCGCGTCGTGGATACCGGGCGGGAGATTGTTCTCCCGGCCCTCCCCGAACTGCTGCTGGGGCGTCTGGACCCCACCCACGGCATCTTCCCTCACCTGGACCTGGGCGCGGAGAGGGGACTGGAGATGGGCGTTTCCCGCCGCCACGCCAAAATTGTCCAGCGAGAGGGAAGAACGTATATTGAAGACGTGGGAAGTGCCAACGGTACTTTCCTGAACGGTCAGCGTCTGACCCCCTACCTGCCGTATCCGCTACCCAAAGAGTCCGAAGTCCAGTTGGGCCGATTGCGCCTCCACATCACCATTGGCACCGTTGAAGGGATAGAGAAAAATCAGGCCAATTGACCCGTAGCGCGAGATTTTGCGGTTTAACAGTAACTACCTACCCCGATGGCTGGGATGCCCACTTCCGCCCGCCGCTGAAGCGGCGGGCTCAGAGGACAAAGCCCCGACGGGCTATCCGGAAGCCCCCGAAGGGGGCTTTGCATCTGAGCCAGGGGCTTTTAGCCCCTGGCGTAGGTAGTTACGCTCTCCCGAACCCCCCAGCGGAGGCGCGATGGACGACCACATCCTCGCCATAGATGTCGGCACTCAATCCATCCGGGCCCTCCTCTTTGACCTCCGGGGCCATCTGGTCCACAAAGTCCGTATCCCCATAGAACCCTACGTCTCCCCCCCAGCCCGGCTGGGCAGAACAGGACCCCGACTACTTCTGGGAGAACCTCCGTGCGGCCTGCCGTCGCCTCTGGCAGGAATCCCCCGTCCCCAAAGACGCGGTGGCGGGCGTGGCCCTGACGACCCAGCGGGCGACGATGGTCAACGTGGACCGGAACGGTCGTCCCCTGCGCCCGGCCATCGTCTGGCTGGACGCGCGCCGCACGGAGGGGCAGAAGCCCATTGGTGGACTCTGGGGCCTGGCCTTCCGCCTGATCGGCCTCACCGATACCGTCGCCTACCTGCAGGCGGAGGCGGAGGCGAACTGGCTGCGGACCTTCCAGCCCGAGGTCTGGCGGAACACCCACAAGTACCTCTTCCTCTCCGGCTATCTGACCTACCGGCTGGTCGGCCGCTTCGTGGACTCGGTGGGCTGCCAGGTCGGATACGTCCCCTTTGACTACAAACGGCTCACCTGGGCCCGGAAGTGGGACTGGAAATGGCAGGTGGTGCCGATGGACGAGGGGATGTTGCCCGACCTGATTCCGCCGGCCCAGGAGTTGGGGCGGATTACCCCCCAGGCCGCCGAGGAGACGGGTATTCCGGAGGGACTGCCTCTCATCGCCGCCGCTGCCGATAAAGCCTGCGAGGTCCTGGGAGCCGGCGCGCTGGAGCCGGAGGTCGCCTGTCTCTCCTACGGCACGACGGCCACCGTCAACACCACCAGCCGCCGCTACGTGGAAGTCATCCCCCTCATCCCGCCCTATCCCAGCGCGGTCCCCGGCGCCTACAACCTGGAGGTGCAAATTTACCGGGGCTACTGGATGGTCAGTTGGTTCCGGCGGGAGTTCGGCCTGCGGGAGGAGCAAATCGCGCGGGAACGGGGATGCGCCCCGGAGGAGTTGTTTGACGAATTGGTGAATGCGGTGCCGCCCGGCTCCATGGGCCTGACCCTTCAGCCGTACTGGTCGCCGGGGCTCCGGCGCCCCGGGCCGGAGGCGAAAGGCGCCATCATCGGCTTCGGCGACGTCCACACCCGCGCCCACATCTACCGGGCCATTCTGGAGGGACTGGCCTACGCCCTACGGGAGGGGCTGGAATGGACCCAGCGGCGGCTGGGGGTGCGGACGCGGGAGGTTCGGGTCTCCGGCGGCGGGTCGCAATCGGACGCGGCCATGCAGATTACGGCGGACATCTTCAACCTGCCCGCCTCCCGCCCCCACATCTACGAGACGGCGGGCCTGGGCGCGGCGATAGACGCGGCTGTCGGCCTGGGGCTCCACCCGGATTTCCGGACCGCTGTCGCCGAAATGACGCGCATCAGCCAAACCTTCTACCCCCGCCCGGAGGTGCAGGAGATATACCAGGCGCTGTACGAGCGAGTGTACCGGCGGATGTACCGGCAACTGCGGCCCCTCTACGAGGAGATTCGCCGCATCACCGGCTACCCGCCCCGATAGGCATCACACAAAGACACAAAGGCACAAAGGCACAAAGAAAATTTGTAACTATTCAGCCTTCCTCACCCCACCCCCAGCGGCTTTGCCGCTACCCCCTTCCCTCTCCTGACCGAAGGGCCAGGAGAGGGGAGGGGGTGGCCCGAAGGGCCGGGGGAGGGGTGAGGCTGTATACATCTGCGTCTGGTAGCCTTCTGGTAAATCTTCGTACTCATTCGTGAAATTCATAGCCGAAGTAGAGTGCTACCCTCTGCGTCTTTGGGGAATAAAAAGCCTGATATAGAGGAACAGAAGCCATAAATGAAATAAATCTTTGTGTCTCTGTGTCTCCGTGTGAGGAACGATTATGGAAATCGGCATCGTTCGCGAAGTAGAGATTCGGGATGAACTCCAGCGGGCGTATCTGGACTACGCGATGAGTGTCATCGTCGCGCGGGCGCTGCCGGATGTGCGCGACGGCCTCAAACCGGTCCAGCGGCGCATCCTCTACGCCATGCACGAACTGGGCCTGAGCCCCGGCGCCCCCTACAAGAAGTCCGCCCGCATCGTCGGCGAGGTCCTGGGCAAGTACCACCCCCACGGCGACGCCGCCGTCTACGAGGCCATGGCCCGCATGGCCCAGGACTTCTCCCTCCGCTACCCGCTGGTGGACGGGCAGGGGAACTTCGGCTCAGTGGACGGGGATAGCCCCGCCGCGATGCGCTACACCGAGGCCCGCCTGGCCCCCATCGCCACCGAGATGCTGGCCGACATCCAGAAGGAGACGGTGGACTTCGTCCCCAACTTTGACGACACCCTCCGAGAGCCGGCCATCCTCCCGGCGGCCATCCCCAACCTGCTGGTCAACGGCTCCTCGGGCATCGCCGTCGGCATGGCCACCTCCATCCCGCCCCACAACCTGGGCGAGGTCTGCGACGCCCTCATCTATCTGCTGGACAACTGGAAGCGGCTGGACGACATCGGCGTGGAGGACCTGCTCCGCTTCATCCAGGGCCCCGACTTCCCCACCGGCGGCATCGTCTATCGGGAGACCCCGGAGGGGGAGGATGCGCTGGCGGCGGCCTACGGCACCGGTCGGGGACGCATCACCGTCCGGGCCCGCGTGCGGCTGGAGCAAGCGGACCGCGCCCGCCAGCGGCTGGTCGTCACCGAAATTCCCTACCAGGTCAACAAGAGCAGTCTGGTGGAGCGCATCGCCGAACTGGCCCGGGAGGGCCGCCTGGAGGGGATCACCGACCTGCGGGACGAATCGGACCGGCAGGGCATCCGGGTGGTGATAGAACTGGCCCGGGGGGCCGAGCCGGAGGTGGTCCTGGCGGAACTCTTCCGTCATACTCCCCTGGAGAGCACCTTCAGCATCATCCTGCTGGCGCTGGTGGACGGGGAGCCCCGTCTTCTCACCCTCAAGCGGACCCTCCTCCTCTACCTGGAACACCGCCAGGAGATTGTCACCCGGCGCAGCCGCTACGACCTGGAGCGGGCGAAGGAACGGGCCCACATCCTGGAGGGGCTCCTGGTCGCCCTGGACAACCTGGACGAGGTGATTGACCTCATCCGCCGTTCCCGGACGGCAGAGACGGCGCGTACGAATCTGATGCGCCGTTTTAAACTGAGCGAAATTCAGGCCCAGGCGATCCTGGATATGCCCCTCAAGCGGCTGGCCGCGCTGGAGCGGCACAAATTGCAGGAGGAGTATAAGGAGAAGCAGCAGCAAATCCGTTACCTGACGGCGCTCCTGAAGAGTCCGGCCAAAATCCGCGAGGTCATCCGGGAGGAACTGGTCGCGCTGAAGGAGAAGTACGCCGACGCGCGCCGGACCGAAATCGCCGGGGCGCGGGCGGCGGTCCTGGCGGAGGAACTGGTTCCGGACATCCCGGTCTGGATCGGCGTGACGGAGACGGGCCGGGTGGCCCGCGTGGCCGATGAAGGCGAGCCGCCTGCGCTCCCCGACAAACTGGAGAAGACGGCCCTGCCGGTGGCCCTGCTGCGGGCCTCCACCCGGGACACTCTCTACGTCTTTTCTGCGGACGGGCGGTTCGCCGCCTATCCGGTCCACCAGTTGCCGGAGGGCGCGGTCTGGGAAGGGAACGGCCGCGCCATCGGCGACCTGGTCTCCCTGAGCGGCCCCTTCCCGGCCGTCGCCGCACTAAGCGTTCGTAGTGAGGCCCGCAGCGAAGCGGAGTGCCGTTCAACGCGACTCCGCTCCGCTGCGTCGCTGACTACGAACACACAAGGTGAGGCCCGCAGCGAAGCGGAGTGCCGTTACCTCTTCCTCGCCACCCGTCGCGGCATGGTCAAGCGGGTCGCGGCGGAGGACCTCCCCCCCGTCGGCGCCGGGACCGTCATCGGCGTCGCGGAGGGCGACGCGGTGGTCGGCGCCGCCTGGACGACGGGCGCGGACGAGGTGGTCCTGGTCACCCGCGCGGGGCAAGCCATCCGCTTCCGGGAAGAGGAAGTCCGCCCTATGGGGCTTCCGGCGGGCGGCGTCGCGGGGGTCAAGTTGCAGGGAGCAGGGAGCAGGAAGACCGGGTGGTGTCGCTGGTGGTGGTGCGTCCCAAAGAGGACCTGGCGGTGGTGGCGGAGGACGGGCGGGGCAAGCGGACTCCGTTCGCCGAGTACCCTACCCAGGGCCGCTACGGGAAGGGAGTCATCACTGTCCGTTTTGCCACCCCCGGCGTCGGGCTGGCCGGCGCGGCGGTCGTTGGGAGTGCGGCACGGAGCGGAGCGGAGGGCCGCCTGGCCCTGCTCACCGAAGCCGGCGCGGTCCGGGTGGTGGGCACCCGCTCCATCCCCCGCCAGGACCGCCTCGCGCAGGGCCGCTCCCTCATCCCCCTGCGCAAAGGGGACCGGGTGAAACGGGTGCTGGTTCTCGGGTAAATCGCCACGAAGGGGCACAAAATCACCGTCGCCGTAGGGGCAGGCCTTGCGCCTGCCCCGCTGGGCAACCGCAAGGGTTGCCCTACAGGCGCCGATTAGAAATCGGCCTCCCCCGGGGGCAACCGCGAGGGTTGCCCCTACGCTTTGCGCCAGGCGTCAGCCTTTGTTGACGCATTCCGGAAGGGCGGCGCAGGCCGCCCTGGTTGCGAACGGAGGGAGCAACCGGGCCGGAGGCCCGGGGAGGCTGACTTTTAGTCAGCGCCCAGGGGCAACCGCA
>CALDFY010000063.1 GCA_937942115.1 uncultured Anaerolineae bacterium
GGTCGTCGCCGCGCTGGGCGACGCGGGACTGGCCGCCATCCGCGACTTTGTGCTCGGCGGCGGCTTCCTCTACGCCCAATCCGATGCCGCCGCCATCGTCCAGGCCGCCGGACTCGTCCCCACCGGCACGGTGGACCCGACCACCCGTGTCACCGACCCCGACAACCGGGGCCAACTGGACGTCCTCCTGCCCGACCACCCGCTGGCTTTCTCCTGGCTCTCCACCACCACCTACGTCCTCAACGAGCCGCTCATCACCGCCACCGACGGGCTGACCGTTGTCGCGGCCTTCGCCGACACCTCCCAGCCGGGTTCGGTCGCCATCGGCGTCGCCGCGCCGGGCGACGGGCGCGTCGTCCTCTTCAACGGCCACCCCTCGGATGCCATCGGCGACCATCCGCAGGTGCTGGACGCACTCCTCTGGGCAATGGGCGAGCGCGCGGGCATCTACGGCACCCTCTGCCAGCAGGATTCGGACGCCGTCCCCTGCGACGTCATCCCCGCCTACGAGCCGGGCGTGCCCATTGTGGTCACCACGACCTTCCGCAACCTCTGGGACGGCCCGCTGACGAACGTCGTCGTCACCGAGACGCTGCACGCGGGCTTTACCACGACCCTGGCCTCCATCGTCCCCACGCCGACCGCCTTCGTGGAGAACCCCAACGGCACGACGACCATCGTCTTCACACTGACCGAGGCCGCGCCGGGCGACACCGTCTTCACCTACATCGCCTACACCGCCGCCCCCTCCGGCACCGCCCACAGCGCCCGGGTCAGCACCGCCCGGGCCGACTATGTGGACCCCTTCTGGCCCACCGCGTCCCACCCCGACGGCCTCCCGCGCTCGGTCGTGCGCAACGAGTTGTGGGTCAACGCCCGCATGGCTGCGCGCCTGGTTGGCGACCGGGATATTGAACTGGACGGCCTCTACCCGCTCCCCGCCGAGGGCTACTACTTTGACATCGCCCTGACCCTGGAGAACAAAGAAGAGACCCCCGCCGGGCACGTCCTGGTGACCGACGTGGTGGCGCTCATCAGCCCCATCGTGGATGTGGACGACCAGCGCCTCATCCCGCGCGTCGTCTCCGACACCTGGGACGGCACGGCCGTCTCTCAGACCCTCTTTGCGCTGAACGAAGTCTTTTTCTACGAGACGCCCATCCCCATCTACCCGCTCCCTGTCTATATGGACGGTGCGCCCCTCATCACCACCGGCGTCTTTTACTCGCTGCCCACCTGGGCCAACGGCCCCCGCCTGGTCTACACCTATACGGGCGATTTCACCACCACGCCGGGGCTTTCCAACTCCGTCACCATCCCGCCCGAATTCGCCGATGTCATCACCGTCACCGCCGAGGGCGACCTCCTCCTGCCGGCGCTCACAATGGTCTGGGATTTGGGGACTCTGCCGGCCTACGACTACCTGGAGCCGGCCGTCCGCTACGGCCTCTTCAGTCACGAACTCTTCTGGCGGACGGTCTCCTTCACCAGCGACCCGGTCAGTCCCAGCCTGGTGCTGGAAGGGGCGGGCGGTTCGGTCTACACCCACCTGGGCGGCCACCCCATTCCCTACCATGAGTATCTCTCCCACGGCGTCGTCCACATCCCCATCCCGCCGGAGATGCCCCGGGTGACCTACACCGACATCTGGGGCCGCCCGCAGGAAATGGAGTTGCGCACCGTCTTTTACGACATTGTCCCCTTCCCGCCGCCGGAGTATCACGCCGTGGTCAACACCACCTTTGAGATGCGCGCCGACCGCGACGGCGACGGCGTGAGGGAGACGCGCGTCCTGGAGTTCCCCGCCCGCGAAGGCGCCGACCTGACGCTCTATCTCAAGACCTGGTCCAACTTCCACCCCGACATGCCGCCGTTGCGCAAGGACGAGACCCTCATCGCCCAGGGGATGTTCCGGGGACTGGGCTTTGACCTCCGCCCGGCCACCGGCGACTGGGGGACCTCCTGGACCGGCCTGCACCTCCAGGGCTACCTCACCGACACCGACCTGGTCACCGTCGTGACCGTCCCGGCCTACGATTATCTCTACTTCCAGCAGTATCTGGAGAGTCAGCGGCGCGAGGGACTGCTCATCAGCGCCACGCTGAACACGTACCCCGACTTCCACCGCGAGGGGGTGATGAAGATAGACGACGGCGCGCGCTTCGTCTATCACCAGAAGGCCGTCGGCCCCAACCGCTACGAGGTCTACGACGCCCACGTCCAGGCGGTCTTCGGCCTCTCCGCCGACGCGCGCGTCCACAAGGCCGTCGCGCCCGTTCTGGTGGCGACCTTTGACGATGCCGTCTACCACCTGGTGCGCATAGAGGACCCGTGGGACCCGCGCTGCGTCGGGTGGGAGCCGTTCATCAAATCCTACGGCTTCGGGGACCTGGCCGCGACAGTCTACGTGGGCGGGCGGCACAACACCGAACTCCTCTGGCCGCGCGTCGCTCCCGGCGAGAAGACCCAGATCCGCCTGGAAATCCGCAACAACCAGACCGGCATCACGCTGACGAACCTGGCCATTACGCCGACCGCCCCGGCGGGCATCACCGTCACCCTGCGCAGCGTGACCGAGACGGAGGCGGTTGAACCCCTCTTCTTTGACTTCCCCTTCCTGCACCGGACGACCGTCCCCGAGGGCTGGCGCACCGTCTGGTACTACGACGTGGAGGTAGACCCGGCCTTCACCGACACCGGCAGGGTGCATCCGGTGGCCTTTGCGGTGGCCGCCGACGGCCTCCCCGCCGACTTCCGGGTGCCCGCCGCCGAAATCGGCATCGGCGCCCCCGGCGCGTGCATCCAGACCGTCTGGGGTCAGGCGACGGACCTGCAACTGGAGGACCTGTTGCCGCCGTGGGCCGAGCCGCTGGACGCGCGGCTGGCGAACAGGGCCGAAGTTGCGCTGCTGGAAGGCGCGCTGGCGCTGGGCCAGGATGTCACCGCCACCGCCCTCTTCACCGCCCTGCGGCCCGTCGCTTTCGTCACGGAGACGGTCGCCGAGGGCGTCCGCGTCTCCTTCACCCTCCCCGTCTCCGACACCTACGACGCGACGCAGATGCCGTGGCTGGAGGACGGCCGGCGCTCCGGCGAGGTGTACGTCGTCTTCAAATCGCACGCGCAAATTGAGGGCAGCGGCACCGCCGTCATCAACTACGGCCCGCTCATCACCTACACCGACGATTTCGCGCAGGTCTACACCCACACCGGCAACATTCAGACGGTGGAGGCCCACGGCGCGGCGCTGGTGGTGACCTACACCGTGGACGTCATCACGGACACGCGGGACGGCGCCACGGTGCCCGGAGTGGTGCGCGGCGTCCTCAACCAGGCCGCCGTGGCGGTGGACGTCTTCAATCGGGGCGACTACATCGCCAAATCCGTCCGGGTCACCGTCACCTTCGCCTCCGGCGTGACGCTCACGGCCACCACGGTGCCGACGGCTGCGCAGGGGGCGGACTGGGCCGCGTTCGCGCTGCCGGACATCCCGCCGGGCGGGCATGTTGGGATTGGGCTGGTCATTGAGTTGGTGCCCACCGGGACCGAGCCGTGGATTCAATCGCCGCCGCAGTCGTACCGGCCGATTGCTTTCACCGACGGGCGGTACGTCCACGAGTTCCCGTTTGCGGCACTCACGCCGCGCGCGGTCGTGGTGGTGGACCGATTGGCCGGGCCGCTGGAGATCGGGGCGCACACCCGCATCTGGCGGGTCTGGTTGCCGGTGGTGCTGCGGAACTACACCCGGCCCTGGTGGCCGCAGGGGATGCCGTGAGGTTTTCACCGCAGAGGGCGCGGAGAGTGCGGAGAACCGTGAAATTTGCTCTGTTGGAGCGCAGGCCGCCAGGCTGTACCTCACCCCACCCCCGCCGCCTTCACCTCACCCCCGGCCCCTCTCCTGACCGAAGGTCAGGAGAGGGGAAGGGGTCAGGGGGAGGGGTGAGGAGCGCCACCGTAGCGCAGGCCGCCAGGCCTGTAACGCAGGCCGCCAGGCCTGTATCCGCAGGCTGACAGCCTGCGCCACCGTTGCGCAGGCCGCCACTGGGGGTGCAGCAATTTCCTCACTCCTCCCTTTACTTCCTCCCCGCTGCAGAGAGGGAGTAGCGGCACAACCGCTATCTCTGTTCGTAGTAAGGCACGAAACGAAGTGGAGTGCCGTTCCCTCAAGGAGAAAAGGAAACGCGATGAGAAAGTGGATGATCGCGCTGGCTTTCCTGTTGAGCATGCTGAGCGGGATGCTGGCCTGGGCCCAGCCCCCATCTCCCCCGCCCATCCGGTATCCCGACCTGAGCGTCGGCGTCCTTTCCGAAGACCCCGGCTACGGCGAACGCTGGAGTACCGACATCTTCCCTTTCGGTAACTACGTCGGCCCGACGACGGGGCAAGATGTCTTCTGCCGGACCTATCTCCGCTTCTCGTTGCCGTTCGCTCCGGAATCCATCGCGCGGGCCGTCCTGACCGTCTACGTGGACGACTACTGGCCCGGGCCCGGGGGCGCGCCGATGTCGGTCTATCCGGTGGTGGAGGACTGGCCCGCCGGAGTGGACTGGTATGACATGGCGACCTGGCCCGAACTGGGTAATCCGGTCGCCACGACCCAGGTGACCTCGGATGGCGGGTGGTTCACCTGGGACGTGACGGGGCTGGTGCGGGAGTGGGCTTCGGGCGCCCGGCCCAATTACGGGTTGGCGCTGGCGGCGGCGGACCTGAACTCCACGGCCTCCCATTGGGCCGCCGCCCGCCGTCTGACCGCAGGAGACCCGGCGACCCGGCCGTATCTGGCCCTCACGCTGGAGGTTCCGGCGACAGCGACCATTTTCCCCCCGACGCCGGTTCCCACGGAGGCGCCTGCGCCCACGGCCGCACCGCCCCCTGCGCCCGAACCTTCCCCGACGCCCACCCCGATAGCGGCCCTTCTGCCGGAGAGCGGCGGGGGAGCCGGAGCGACGGGCTGTTTGTTGGGTGGGATTGGGCTGGCCCTTCTCCTTCTGGCGGTGGTTCTGCGGAGCAGAGAGGGGGCGCTTTGAGTCGGCGTGCCCCAGGGGAGGGCTCCGGGGGGCGGCGGCCCGCCTTCG
>CALDFY010000064.1 GCA_937942115.1 uncultured Anaerolineae bacterium
TCTTTGGGCCTTCGGCCGGGTCCCTTCACTTCGTTCGCAACCAGGTCGGCCTTCGCCGACCTCCGGAGAAGGGCGTCAACGCAGGTTGACGCCCGGCGCGAAGCGTAGGGGCAACCCTTGCGGTTGCCCCCAGGGGAGGCCGATTTCCCATCGGCGCCCGAGGCGGCGGGAAGCGGAGAGCCGAAGCCAGCCTTAAGTTAACGCCTATGGGGGTAAGAGGTGGGGCGAGGGCCGGAATGGACATCCCCCGCTCCCCGAAAAACCTACACTTGTCAGGGGGACAAAGGGGGGGGCAAAAGCGGCCACCCCTCGTCGGTATCAGGTGTTAAGTTTTTATCAGTACGTTAGAACTTTAAAAGCCCTGCTCATTCTACAAAACCCCTCCGGAGCTCAAGGATAGCAGGGCTTGGCGTTCTGAGCCCGACCGTTTACGGTCGGGCAGAGAGATTGCTCCCAGCGCGAGATATGATCCAAACCGAACATCTCACCAAACGATTTGACGACTTCACCGCCGTGGATGGGGTCACGCTGACCGTCCGGCCCGGACGGATACTGGCCCTTCTGGGCCCCAACGGGGCCGGGAAGACCACCACGGTGCGGATGCTGGCCGCCATCTTGATGCCGACGGAGGGCCGGGCGGAGGTCGCCGGATACGATACCCGTCGGGATCCGGTCGCCGTCCGCCGGCAGGTGGGGCTCCTGACCGAACAACCGGGCCTCTACCTGCGGATGATCGGAGGGGAGTACCTGGAGTTCTTCGGCCGACTCTATGGGTTGGATCCGGAAACGTGCCGACGGCGGGCCCGGGAATGGCTGGACCGGTTCGCCATGCCGGAGGCCTGGGACCGGCGCATCGGGGAGTACTCTAAGGGGATGCGCCAGAAACTGGCCCTGGTGCGCGCCCTGCTCCACGATCCCCCCGTCCTCCTGCTGGACGAGCCCACATCGGCGATGGACCCCCACAGCGCCAAACTGGTGCGGGACGCCATTCTATCCCTCAAGGATGAGCGACACACCATCCTGGTCTGCACGCACAACCTGGCAGAGGCGGAACTGCTGGCGGACGAGATTGCCATCATCCGGCGAGGGCGGATTGTGGCCCTGGGGACACCGGCCGATCTGAAGCGGCAACTGCTGGGCCCTCCGCTGATGGAACTTCGGGTGTCGTCCTCCATTGACGGAGCGCGTCCCCTGGTGGCCCGCTGGGCCCCGGTCGTGGAGGAAGGCCCGAATTGGATTCGCTACCGGGCAGACTCGCCGGAGACCGTCAACCCGATCATCGTGCGCTCCCTGACCGAGGCGGGCATCCCGGTGGTGACGCTGGGCGAAGTCCCGCGCAGCCTGGAAGCGGTCTATCTGCGGGTGGTGGAATCGTAGCGCAGGCCGCCCGCTGGTAGTCAGGCACGGAGCGAAGCGGAGTGCCGTAAAAATCTAAACGTACCTGGCACATCTGAACGGTGGATGATGAAGGAATGAGCGCTCTCTCGTTTGTCCACGAAACCATTCAGCCCCACTGGTTCCGGCAGGTCTGGCATCTGATATGGCGGGAACTGCGGGATTATCTCCGAGACTGGCGGATTCTGTTCCCCATCTTTGCCCTGACCCTTCTCTTTCCGTTGGTGATGCGCTTTGTGACCGGCTATCTGGAGAGTTCCTTTTACGAACGCTGGGGAGCAGAAGGGGTGACGACTCGCCTGCTCCCCCTGATGCTCCTGCTGGTGGGATTCGTCCCCGTCTCCATCTCCCTGGTTATCGCTCTGGAGTCCTTCGTGGGGGAGAAAGAGCGGATGAGCCTGGAGCCCCTTCTGGCGACGCCGCTCTCCGACCTGCAACTCTATCTGGGAAAGATGGTGGCGGCGCTGAGCCTTCCACTGATGGCCGGCACCGTCGGCATCGCTTTCTACATGCTCATTCTCCCCATAGAGGCCCGTCCGACCCCTGTGACCCTGCTTCAGGTTTTTCTTTTGACGGTCGGAAAGGCCCTGGTGATGGTCTCCGCAGCCGTCATCGTCTCCAGCCAGACCACCAGCGTTCGGGCCGCCAACCTCCTGGCCAGTTTCATCATCATTCCGGTATCCCTGCTGCTCCAGCAGGAGAGCCTCATCCTTCTCCAGAGCGGCAACCAGGTCCTGTGGTATATCCTGCTCTTCCTGCTGGTGGCAAACGTGATGCTGGTCCGGATGGGGATTCGGCTGTTCAACCGGGAGGAATTGCTGGGGCGGGAAATTGACGAACTGAATCTGCGCAGCGCATGGCAGATGTTTCGGCGGTATTTTATCTGGGAACGCTGGTTCTTTGGACGGCCCCCGGAGCGGTTACCCCGCCCCCTGCGCTGGTTGAGCACCTGGACTGGGCTGTATCTGCGGGAGATTCCCCGGATTCTGGCCCGTTCCCATCTGGCCCTCGCTGTGGTCCTGATTTCCCTGGCAGGCGCCGTTTGGGTAGGGTGGGAAATCGCCGTCCGCTTCCGGCTTCCCGCCGAATTCATCCCGCTGGATCAGATCACCGAAGAGACGTTCCGGCAGGCCTCCACCATCTCCTGGCTGCCCGCTTTTACCCCCTGGGGAGTCTTGAAAAACAACGTCCGATCGCTCACGCTGGCCGCTATCCTGGGGACGTTTTCCTTCGGGTCACTGGCGATCATCCTGCTGATGGCCCCCATCGCCATCATCGCCTACGCGGCCTTCCAGGTCGCCTGGGCGGGATATGACCCGCTGACCTTTGTGCTGACGTTTGTGATGCCGCACGGCGTGCTGGAGATGCCTGCGGCCATCATAGCCACTGCGCTGGCGGTGCGCCTGGGCGCAACGTTTATCGCCCCGCCCCGGGGGCTGACCGTCGGCGAGGGGTGGATCCAGGCGCTGGCCGACTTCGTGAAGGTTTTCCTGGCCCTCGTGGTGCCCCTGCTGGCCCTGGCCGCCGCCGTGGAGGTTTTTCTCACACCCGCGATTGTGCTGGCGGTGTACAGCCGGTAGCCGTTCGTAGTAAGTCCGTTCGTAGTCAGGCACGGAACGAAGTGGAGTGCCGTTCATCCACGCCACTCCGCCGCGCCGTTCGTAGTAAGGCACGGAACGAAGTGGAGTGCCGTAAGCCAACGCCACTCCGCTACGCTCCGTGGCTGACTACGAGCAAGCGCCGTTCGTAGTCAGGCACGGAACGAAGTGGAGTGCCGTTCATCCACGCCACTCCGCTATGCTCCGTGGCTGACTACGAACCTGTGGCTACCCCCCTCAGCGCCTCCAGCGCCTCCTCCGCGTCTTCCCCCTCGGCCCGGAGGGTGACCACCGCCCCCTGTTCCACCCCCAGAGCCAGCAGGCTCAGCAGACTCTTCGCGTCCGCTTCCCGGCCGCTGTAAACGACCCACACCCGGCTGCGGAACCGCCGCGCCGTCTGGACGAAGCGGGCCGCCGGACGGGCATGCAACCCCTCCGGGTGACCGACCGTCACTTCTATCTCCCGCATCGGATACCCGCTACCGGTACGTCATCCTCCAAACAGTCCCACCCGGATGGCCTCACCGGCCTCGTTCAGCCCCGGCCAGATAGGATACGCGCTGAGGACACCGACGAGGATGATAGCGGCCATAATCCACGTCGGGGAGACGTTTTTCCGGGCGACCAGCCACCACACCAGCAGCACCAGCAGCAGGGGAAGCAGATGGGGCATCAGACTATCCAGGATGGCCTGCAGGCGGAACGGGCTTCCACCGACCATGAAGGCCACCGGGGTGGAGAGGCGGACAAACTGAACCGCCAGCGCGCCCATAATGAAGTTGCCCAGTACCCCTGCCCCCAGGATGATGCGGGGGATGGCGCCGCTGCGGAGGATGGACGTCACGGCCGCGCGCCCCTGCACGTACCCCTGCCACCAGACCCACCAGCCCACGCCCCAGACGAAGGCCGCCACGGCGACCAGGTAGAAGAGCGGGCCCAGGACGTTCCCCCGCGTCGCCGTGCCGATGGCGCCGCCTGTAGCGATGCCGATGCCCAGCGCCAGCGCAATGGGGATGACAATGCCCTGCTGGAGGGTGTCGCCGATGCCCGCCATCGGGCCCATCAGCCCGGTCTTGACCCCGTTGATGGCATCATCGCTGATGTCGGCCCCGGCGGCCCGCTCCTCTTCCATCGCAATCACGATGCCGTGAACGACGCCGCCAATATCCGGCTGGGTGTTGAAGAAGACCAGA
This sequence comes from uncultured Anaerolineae bacterium, assembly GCA_937942115.1. GTDB lineage: Bacteria > Chloroflexota > Anaerolineae > B4-G1 > DUEL01 > SpSt-77. The sequence goes on from CALDFY010000064.1 coordinate 4,187, forward strand.
TGCCGCTTCAGGGCCGCGCGGATGTCCTCCGGCGTTTTGTACAGTTTCTCAATGATGGGCGTCATGCTGTGGGCGAAGCCCAGCCCCTGCATGCGCTCCCAGTTGTAGCAGGAGTGGGAGAAGAAGAGCCAGCGCAGCCAGGCGCGGAAAACGTCCCGACGGGTCAGCAGGCCCGGACCAGCCCGTCGCTCTGCAGGAGGCGCGAGGCGCTCCTCGCCCTCCCGGGCCGTGAAGAGGACGTGGACGTAGGCCACGCAGGCGCCGATGATGGCCATGACCACCAGGTTGACCTTGCCCGCCATCAGGGACGTGACGGCAAATCCGATAAAGAAGTAGGGCCAGGTGTTCCCGCGAAAGAGGAACTTCAGGTTCAGGGCGATGCCCAGCGCGGCCAGCATCCCGCTGGCGACGAACAACCCGTTCATCACCCAGATGGCGTTTTCGGCGATCCACCCCAGCGCCGCGCCCACTGCCGGCGCACCCAGATAGGCCGCCAGGGCCACCGGCACCGCGTAGAGGACGAACAGGAAGGGCTGGGAGTAGACGTAGTTGCTGCGGGCGACGGCCCGGATGTTCCCCTCTTCGGCGAAGCGGTCGGCCCAGTGGGGGATGACCGAGCAGACGGACATCCGCAGCGAGTAGGTCAGGCCGCCCAGCAGGCCCAGGGGAGCCGCCAGCGCCAGCGCCGCCTGCACGTCCAGCCCGCCCCCCAGGACCAGGGCCGTCCCCAGGTAGCCCGCCAGGCCCGGGTCGCCGGGGAAGGAGCCGCCCGCCGTGATCCACCCCAGGTAGAGGACGTTGATGTTGGCGCCGATGGCGACCCCCTCCGCTACCCTTCCCATAATGGCCCCGACCAGGGTCCCGGCGACCAGCGGGCGGTAGAGGACGGTGAAGCCGAGGTTGGCGAACCAGGGAGACCAGGCCAGGTAATAGAGGATGCCGACGGCGGCCGCGATGGGGAAACTCATCCGCACCGGCTCCGGCTGCGCCGTCGGCGCGGCGCGAACCGCCGCCGCACCCACGCCCATCAGGGCCAGATTGACCAGTATGGCGATAGCGATGGATTTTCTGGAAATGTCCATCATTCCCTCCGACTGTTGGACGTAAAGCAATAAAGCCGCTCGTAGTGAGGCACGGAACGAAGTGGAGTGCCGTAAGCCAACCGTTCGTAGTCAGGCACGGAACGAAGTGGAGTGCCGTAAGCCAACTGTTCGTAGTCAGGCACGGAACGAAGTGGAGTGCTGTTCATCCACGCCACTCCGCTGCGCTTCGTGGCTGACTACAAGCCAACGCCACTCCGCTGCGCTTCGTGGCTGACTACGAGCCAACGCCACTCCGCTGCGCTTCGTGGCTGACTACGAACGTCTCTACGCCCCCTTCGGCGGCTACCCAGAAACATACAGGGTGTAGCGCAGGCTGTTCGCCTGCACTGACAGGCCTGGCGGCCTGCGCCCCGCAAGCCATTGCCGTTTCTGACTCGCCAGAATGCGCCCCTGCGTATGGAGTACTCGCAATGACAAGGGGAAACCGCACTGCGCCAGTAGTTACAGTTACTCTACGAGGTCTCTGAACGATCGGGCTTTCTCCCCGGGCACGGTCAAAAAGGTGATGTCTACCCCTTGCTCCGCCAGGGCCCTCAGGGCCGCCATCTCCTCGCCCGACACCGCAATGTGGCGGAAGATGGGCCGCCGGCCCGGCCCGCTCCCCAGGCCCCCCACGTTCAGCGCCGCATACCGGATTCCTCCCTCGTAGAGGCGCAGGGCCGCCTGGGGGGACCGCAGAAGGATCATCGTCGTCTCCCGGGGGTGGGCATCCTGCGGCAGGCGGCGGATGGCCTCCTCCAGCGAGAAGACCTCCACCCGCAGGCCGGGCGGCGCCGCCAGCCGCATGACCTCCTGCATAAAGGGGTCGGCGGCGACCTCGTCGTCCACGATCACGATGCGGGTGAAGGGCCGATGTTTGCACCAGACGGCGATCACCTGCCCGTGGATCAGTCGGTCGTCAATCCGGATCAGGCCCCAATCCTGGCTCATCGGCGCGGCCCTCTGTTGAGGACATAGGGGAAAACAGCAGAGGGACTCTTCCCCTCTGCCGTCTCGGTCGCGTGAGCGATCCCAGCGGCACCGGGAGAGAGGGCGGAGGACATGGAGGCGCTCCTCTTTCGGCCTCCCGGTTCAGATCCATCCGGGAGGCACGAACGATTGGGGCTCACGGCCCGAGGGATAACCGCTGGCGACGGTTCTGTTCCCACAGGGTCCGTGGCGGTGATATTGTATCCGGAACGGGAAAATTGTCAACTGAGAAAAAGCCAAACTTCAGGGGAGGGGAGAGTTGAGGAGGGGTTTTGCGGCAGCCTTCGGCCGCCGCAAAACTCTCTTCCTTCCGTTTACCGCAGGCGAACAACCTGCGCCACGGAAAAAGTCAGTGCCCTTGGCCTCCGCCGCCGGATTCCCAACCGGCACAAAGTGCGGTATAATGGTCTGCGGAGGAATGAGGGCCATGCAGGAAGCACAGTTGTATGAACGTCTGGACGAGAACAAGGTGCGCTGCGCCCTCTGCGCCCACCGCTGCGTCATCCCCGAGGGCCGGCGCGGCATCTGCCACGTGCGGGAAAACCGGGGCGGGACGCTCTACACCTTAGTCTACGGGCGGCTCATCGCCCGGCACGTGGACCCGGTGGAGAAAAAGCCCCTCTACCACTTCTACCCCGGCTCCACCGCCTACTCCATCGCCACCCCCGGCTGTAACTTCCGCTGTCGCTGGTGTCAGAACTGGGAGATTTCCCAGATGCCCCGGGAGGAACACCTGATCCTGGGCGAGACCTTCTCCCCAGAGCAGATCGTCGCCGACGCCCGCCGGTCCGGAAGCCGTAGCATCGCCTACACCTATACCGAGCCCACCGTCTTCTTTGAATACGCCTACGACGTCTCCCGGCGGGCGCGCCAGGCCGGCATCGCCAACGTCTACGTGACCAACGGCTATATGACCCCGGAGATGCTGGACGCGTATCACCCGTACCTGGACGCGGCCAACGTAGACCTGAAGTCGTTCCGGGACGAGACGTACCGCCGTTATATCGGCGCGCGCCTGCAGCCGGTGCTGGACTCCCTGAAAAAGATGAAAGAAATGGGGGTTTGGGTGGAGGTAACGACGCTGGTGGTCACCGGGGTCAACGACGACCCGGAGGAGTTTCGGGACATCGCCCGTTTTCTGGCAGAGGAACTGGGCCCGGAGACGCCCTGGCACATCAGCCGGTACTTCCCGGCGTACCAGATGGCCAATCCGCCAACCCCGCTGGCGACGCTCCAGCGGGCGCGGGAGATCGGACGGGAGGCCGGCCTGCGTTACATCTACGTCGGGAACGTGCCGGGGGAGGAAAACACCCACTGCCACGCCTGCGACCAGTTGCTCATCCGCCGCTCCGGCTTCTGGGTGCTGGAGAACCGCGTCCGCCCCGATGGCACCTGTCCCCGCTGCGGGACACCGGTGGCAGGGGTGGGGATGTCGGGAGAATAAGCCGCGTCCGCCGGGGGAAGCGCGCGGTCAAGCACCCGCTTCCGCGCCGAACACCTCCCCCAGCAACTGGAGGGTTTCCAGCGCCTCCTCTTCCTCCAGACGGCTGATGGCGAAGCCCACATGGACGATGACCCAATCGCCCACCTGGGCCTCCGGGACGTAGGCCAGAGAGACCTCGCGGGTGACGCCGCCGAAGTCCACCCGGCCCATCCGCATCAGCCCGGTTTCCTGCACCTCAATAATCCGACCGGGAACGCCCAGACACATCTCGTTCCTCCTTGTATGCGCGCAATTCCCCCTCCAGCCAGTTCAGCCAGTCCTCCAGTCCTTCACCAGTCTTACAGGAGAGGGGGAAGAAAGCCACGCCGGGGTTGAGCGCCTCCACACCCCGACGGAAGTACTCCACGTTGAACTCAAACGCCGGGAGGACGTCCGTCTTATTCAGCACCACCGCGTCCACTCCCCGGTACATCGGCGGATACTTGTACGGCTTATCGTCGCCCTCCGGCACGCTGGCGATGAGGACGTTGCGGTGAACCCCCAGGCGGAATTCCGCCGGGCAGACCAGGTTGCCCACGTTCTCCACGATCAGCATGTCCACCCCGTCCAGCGAAAGCCGGTCCAGCCCGCTCCGGACCATTGCCGCGTCCAGGTGGCACTCCCCACCGGTGGCGATCTGGACGACGGGCACCCCCTCGGCGGCCACCCGGTCGGCGTCCAGCGTGGAGGCCAGGTCGCCTTCCACGACGGCGATTTGCCACCGGTCTTTTAACGCCCGAATCGTCCGCAGGATCAGGCTGGTCTTTCCCGCCCCGGGGGCGGCCATCAGGTTGACGGCGAAAACCCCGGCCGCGTCCAGGCGGGCCCGGTTGACCTCTGCCACCCGGTCGTTGGCGCTCAGGATATGTTCTACAACGGGGACTTGCGGGCTCATTTCGCTCCTCACCGATTATATAGACTCATCGCCTTCTCCAGCCCTTCCGTCAACCAGGTCTGGATGGCGGCGATGGCACGCTCTATGGTCTCTTCTATGACCGTTTCCTCGTCCGGTGTGAAGTCCTGGAGGACGTAGTCGGCGGGGTCCATCTGCCCCGGTGGGCGCCCGATGCCGATGCGGAGACGGGGGAAGGCCTGGGTGCCCAGGTGCTCTATGACCGACCGCATCCCCCGGTGGCCGCCGCTGCCCCCCTCCGGACGGATGCGCAGGCTGCCCGGGGGGAGGTCCAGGTCGTCGTAGATGACCAGAAGGTTCTCTGGCGGCACCTGATAGAACCGGGCCAGTGGCGCTACGGCGCGCCCGCTCTCGTTCATGAAGGTCTGAGGGATGGCCAGCACAACGGGGCAGCCGCCGACCGTCCCCCGGGCCACCCGGGCGTTTTTCTGGCGGCGAGAGAATGCCAGGCCGTGGACCGCTGCCAGCCGGGAGACGCAGCGGGCCCCCACGTTGTGACGGTTGCGGGCATAGCGGACTCCCGGATTTCCCAGACCGACGATGAGATACATGGCCGTTATGGTTTTGTGGGGCAACCGCAAGGGTTGGGCAACCGCAAGGGTTGGGCAACCGCGAGGGTTGCCCCTACGTCCTCACCCCCCGCCCCATAGGGCGCTGCGTGGGTAGGGTTGCCGCCCCGGAAGCCGAAAGACCCACCTTTGAGAGGGCGTCAACGCAGGTTGACGCCCGGCGCCAGAGCGCCCAGGGGAGGCCGATTTCCCATCGGCGCCCAGGGCGGCGGGAAGCGGAGAGCCGAATCCAAAAGTTAACGTCTATGCCTCTGACCCCTCAACTTTGGCCTTTTTGCCCACCTTCTTCCTGCACGGGTCTCTGGCCGCTTTCACGGCCTAAAAAAGATTATTTTTCACTGCAGCGGCAAAGCCGCCGCAGTGAAAAATATTTTCTTCTTGTTCTTTTGACCGGGCAGAAGGCCATTTTGGGCGATTTTCTAACCGCCCACCCTGAAAAGGCCAAACTTCACGGAGGGGGCGCCGCCGGAGGCGGCGAGGGTGGGGTGAGGCCCCTACCGACGGGTCCTTTGGGGCGAGAAACCCTCTCTCCGGGCCCTCAGATAGTACCGGAACAGGGTTTTCGCCAGCAGGTAGAGGCCCCAGACACCAAAGAGAAACAATGTGATGCGGGCCCCGCGCAGGAACGCGCTCAGAATCTGGGCGCCGTCCAGCGCCGATACTCCTCCCCCTCTCCCCCCACCGGTCGGGGCTGTCGGTGTCGTCCCGGGGCGCGGGGTGGGAGAAGGGCGCGGGGTCGCCGTGGGCGGCATCTCCACCGGCACCGGCGTCGGTGTCTCCGCACCGGGGGTGGGGATTTCCGGCGCCTCTTCTGTCGGGGTCGGCGTCGGCGTGACCGACTCGTTCAGGACGGTGATGTTGTTCACGAAGAACGAATCGGTCACATCCCCCTCCCGGTAGCGGATCAGCACCATATGGTAGACCCCGTTGGGGATCAGGGGCGACCCGTCCTCCGCAATGGCCGTCGTGTCCCATTCGGCCAGGACGCCGTTGATGACCTGCTGCCGGACGTCCAGGATCAGCGGTTGCCACTGAGAGGTCGCCGTCGCCGCCGGGCCGGGGGCGTAGTAAATGCTGTATCGGTCAAAGTTGGGGTGGGCTACCGAACCCAGAATCTGCACCACCCCGCCGACCGTCGCCCCGTTGGTGGGGAATGTGATGATGACCACGTTCTCCTGCGGCAAGGGGGCGGCGGCCAGAGGCCCTCCGGCGGCCAGAAGTGTCAGCAGAACCGCCCCCAACATCAGCGCCAATTTTTTCCCGTTCATCGGCATCCTTTGCTTCCTGCATCCTGCTTCCTGCATCCTGCTTCCTGCATCCTGCTTCCTGCATCCTGCTTCTTGCATCCTGCTTCCTGCATCCTGCTTCCTGCATCCTGCTTCCTGCATCTCTTTCGGGCGTAAGTGTAACACAGAAGAGGGAGAATGGCAAGACCCACAGGCCATACCCCCTGGTTCATAGCGATTCTGTTGGTTGCGGCGGCGCTGCGGCTGACCGGCGTCGCCTGGGACGGGGGCATCGGCGCCCACCCCGACGAGCGGTACCTGGTGGGCGTGGCCGAAGGGATGGCGCGTTTGCGGGAACCGAACCCCTTTGCGGTGGACGCTTCCTTTCCCTACGGGCATGTCCCCCTGTACCTGTTCCTGCGGCTGGGTGGGACCGACCGGCTGATGGCGGCCCGCCTGCTGACCGGACTGCTGGATGTGGGGACAGTGGCGCTGACAGCGGCGCTGGCCCGCGTCCTGCTGGCTGCCGGTCGGTTGGGCCGCTGGAGCGGAGCGCCACTGATGGCCGCTCTCTTCCTCGCCGTGATGCCTCTCCACGTCCAGCAGGCCCATTTCGCCACCGCCGATGTCCCGCTGGCCTTTTTCTCCGCCGGCGCGCTGCTCTTCGCCGCCCGCTCTGCCCCACGACTCCGCTTCGCCCCGTCGCTGACTACGAACGCCGTTCGTAGTCAGGCACGAAGCGCAGCGGAGTGCCGTCAGCGCGACTCCGCTTCGCTGCGTCGCTTACTACGAACCGCTCGTAGTCAGGCACGAAGCGCAGCGGAGTGCCGTCAGCGCGACTCCGCTTCGCTGCGTCGCTTACTACGAACCGCTCGTAGCCAGGCACGAAGCGCAGCGGAGTGCCGTCTTGCGGGCATCTGGGCCGGGCTGGCCCTGGGCTGCAAGGCCGGGGCGGCATTGCTGCTCATCCCCATCGCTCTGGCTGGCGCGCTGGGCGCGAAGAACCGCCGGGAGCGCATCCGGCGGGTCGCTGGGGCGCTCGGGGTGGCCCTGGCAACGTTCGCCCTCACCAACCCCTTCGCCGTGCTGGAGTCCCCCCGCTTCCTGACCAACGTGGCCGCCCAGGCCGCGCTGGCACGCGGGGCGGTCCTGGTACCCTATACCCTTCAGTACCGGGGGACGCCGCCCTACCTGTACCCCATCGCCCAACAACTCCTCTGGGGGATGGGGCCGGTGCTGGGGCTTCTGGGCTTCGGAGGACTGGCCTGGACCGCCGTCCGCGCGGCCCGGGGACGCCTGCGTTCGGCGGAATGGGTGGTCCTGGTCTGGGCGTTGCCGTTTTTTGCCTTTACCGGCGGGCTGTCCGTTAAGTTCCCCCGCTACTTGCTCCCGCTGACGCCGGTTCTGGCGGTATATGCGGTTCAGTGGGTCATCGCCATAGGTCGGGGAGCGACCCGCATCCTCTTTGCCCTGGCCGTCCTGCCAGCCGCCTTTCTCTCCACTGCCCTGGTCGTGTCCTACGGCCAACCGCATCCCTGGGTAGCGGCTTCCGAATGGATCCGGGCGCACATTCCTCCCGGCTCCGTCATCGCAGTGGAGGAGTGGGACCACCCCCTGCCGCTGGACGCGGAGGGCTACACCCTGCGGGTACTGCCGGTCTTTGCGCCGGAGGGGGAGGAGAAGGAAAGGAGGATGGCCTCGGTGCTGGCGGAGGCGGACGCAGTGGTGGTCGCCAGCCGGCGCGGGTACGGGGCGCTGGCCCGCTGGCCCGACCGCTTCCCGGCGACGCTGGCCGATTACCGCGCGCTCTTCGCCGGTGAGCGCGGGTGGATAGCGGCTGGCTGCTGGGGACGCTGGCCCTCGCTGGCGAGGATCTCTCTGGCCGATGACCCCTTCGGCGCGGCCGGCCTGCCCCTGCCTCATCCGGCCTGCCGCCCCACCGGAGCGTGGCTTCGCCTGCCACGCCTGGATGAGAGTTTCGTCGTCTACGACCACCCCGAGGTGGTGATCTTCGTCGCTGCACGCGGAGGGAGGTGACGCCACTGATTGACGGGAAGGGGGGATCGGTATATAATTCCCTCCGGCTACCGGACACGCTGGGCCAATCCCGCTCTTCTATGCTCACCTGGAGACACAAAACACTGTGTCTTTGTATCTCCGTGTGGGATGGTTCATTTTCTGAACGAAATGGGTGACACTTTTGGAAGGCATTAAAAATTCCAGATGTCTGTTTTATCGCCTGCCAGGTGATGGGCCTCACCCCTCCCCCTGACCCTGACAAGTGTAGGTTTTTCGGGGAGCGGGGGATGCCCATTCCGGCCCTCACCCCACCCCTTACCCCTCCCCTCCCCCGACCCCTCCCCTCTCCCGAACTGCGTTCGGGAGAGGGGAGGGAAGAAAGGAGGGGGATTTTTG
>CALDFY010000065.1 GCA_937942115.1 uncultured Anaerolineae bacterium
TACTGCCAGGGGGATGCCCGTTGCGCCTGGGGACGGCCGGAATTCCGGGACGTCCTTGCCCGTGACTATCCCTATCGGATCCGTTCTGGCCAACGGGCCCAGAAGTACTTCTCCTGGAACCGGCAGCACGAGGCCGGGCTCTACCAGCAGGTCGGCGGCATCCAGCCCGGCACCCGCCTGCGCTTCAGCGTGTGGATCCATACCTGGTCCTGTATGCCGGCACCGGGGACGTGGAACGAATGCCGAACGACTCCCCTTTCCGACAGCCCGGCTCCGATGCACATCTGGGTCGGCATTGACCCCACCGGCGGCACGAACTGGGCCGCCCCCACGGTCGTCCGCTCTCCGGAGGGGAATGCCTGGGACCAGTGGACGCTCTTCCAGGTGGAGGCGGTGGCCCAATCGGATAAAGTGACGGTCTTCATTCACAGCCGTGCCGACTGGCAGGACCGAATTCCCCGGATCAGCAACGACGTCTACATTGACGACGCCAGTCTGGTGGCGCTGGGGCAGGCCTCACCGACCCCTCCGCCCCCGCCGCCGACGTCTGCCCCCGGTTCCTCTTCGGCCCAGCCCCCCGCCTGGACGCCGGCGCCCCAGCCCACTCCCCGGCCCGACGGCTGTCGGGTCCACATCGTCCAGCCCGGCGATACCCTCTTTGGCATCGCCCTGCAATACGGCATCCCCATAGAGGACCTGGAGCGGCTCAACGCCGGTTCGCTGGGGCCCAACAAGATGATCTGGGTCGGGCAGGAAATCGTCCTCTCATGCCCAACTGCCACCCCCACGCCTGCGGCGACTCCGACGCCGGAGGCCACGCCGACGCCCCAGAGCGGGCAGGTCTGTCTCCTGGCCTTCCACGACCGCAATGGCGACGGCGTCCGCCAGCCGGAGGCGGAGGAACTGCTCCCCAACGCGGTTCTCGTCCTGAGCAACCCCGCCGGACTGGTCGGTCAGTATACCACCGACGGCATCAGCGAGCCCTACTGCTTCCCCGGCCTCCAGCCAGGAGCGTATCAGGTCGCCGTTCAGCCCCCGGCCGGGTACGGCGTCAACGGTCCGGCCCAGATCGCGCTGGCGCTGACCCCCGGCGGCCAACTGGAGGCCGCGATTCCCCTGCAACGGGGCGCCGCAAGTGGCGCCCCTCCGGCCGTTGTCCTGCCCACGCCGGAGGAGAATCCCGCACCCCGGCCGTCTATCTGGCCTCAGGTCCTGCGCTGGGGCGCCCGTATCGGCGGCATCCTGCTGGTCAGCCTGACAGTGCTGATGCCGGTGTGGTGGGTGCTCTCCAGGCGATGAACGGATTACGCAATACGTGAAAGCGAAAGTGAAACGTGAAACGTGAAACGTGAAACGTGAGACGGAGGTAATATCAATGGCAGTGAATGACGCAACGACCGGGAGCCCGAAGCCCTCTGCCCTGCAACGGGTCGCCAACCACTTTCGGGAATTCGGAGAATGGCTGGCCGCCGGTAACTGGGTCTACGGCGCTATCGCCCTCCTGGTCATCGGGGCGCTGATTCTGCCACCCATCTCCCTACCCCAGCGACTACGCATCACCGGGTACACCCACCTTCATGCGAAGAACCCGTCCATTTCCCATCCTGACGGTATCACCGTCGGCGTCCGTCCGGAGGAGAACGTCTCCTTGCGGGTGCGGCTGGATTCGGTCCCCCGGGCGGTCTTCCTGGAAGGCTCCGCCAGCGCCGATCTGAAGGAGGCACTGGCGGCCATCCCGCCCGTCCTCCAGGTCAAAAGCCCCTTCTACCGCATTCAGACCGGCTCCCGCACGGCCGGGCCGGCCACCATAGAGGTCGTCATCCCCAACGACGCGGAGCCCTGGGAGACGCTGGACCTCTATACCTGGACCGGCACGGCCTGGGAGTGGGTCGGCGGGACGCTGGATCGGGAGCGGGAGGTGCTGGTCGCTCGCGTGAACCGTCTGCCCTCCTCGGTGGTGGTGATGCAGACCCTGCCGGTGGTTCCGGCCATTGGCACGGTGGCCTCAGGTGAAGCGGTGGGCGGCCCAGCGGCGGGCCTCCTCACCCAGGTGATGCTCCCTGGCCTCTACCTGGGCGCGGACGGGATGCTCATCGGCCGGCCCCCGACCCCTCCCTCCGGCAGTCCGGAGGCCCTGCTCTTGATCAGCAACCGCCCGGCCGGTCAACCCCTGAACCGGGCTCTGCTGGAGGACATGCTGGCGAATCCCGACATCGGTACCCGTCACATTGACGAGATTCTCTCCAAAGTCGCAGGGTATGCGGGGGTCGTCCTGAACTATGAAGGGGTGACACCCGAGCAAAAGGACCATTTTTCGGCCTTCGTGTCCGCGCTGGCGGAGGCGCTGCATCGCCGGGGGCTGCGCCTGGAGGTGATGGTGCCGGCCCCGTCCCGCACCGACGCCGGCTGGGACCCCGGCGGCTACGACTGGGCCGCGCTGGGCCGCGCCGCCGACGCCCTGGTTTTCCCTTTCCCCGATAACCCTACCGCCTACACCGAGGGCGGCGCCGTCCAATCCCTGCTGGAATGGGCCGTGGGGCAGGTGGGCCGCTACCGGCTGCGCGCCGCCGTCTCCTCCCTCAGCGCCGACTCCGGCCCCGACGGCGTCCGCCACGTGGGCCTGGAGGAGGCCCTGGCCCCCTTCGGCCAGGTCCAGCCGCCCGCCGAGCCCTCCCTCCAGCCCGGACAGGAGGTGGTCTTCACCCTGGTGGGTCAGGTGACCAGCATTACTCCGATGGAATCCGCCGGGACCTACGCCATTGCCTACAAGACCGCGCAGGGGGAGAGCCGCACCGTCTGGCTGGGCACGCCGTCGTTCCTGGCCCGAAAACTGGACTGGGCCCTGCGCTACCACCTGGGCGGCGTCGTCATCCACGACCTGCTGGGCGCGGGCAATATGCCCGGCGTGGCCGAAGCGGTGGACGGGTACCGGGTGGCGGCAGGCCTGCCGCAGCCGACTGCGCTGGAGGTCGTCTGGAAGGTGGAGGGCCCCCAGACTGCCGAGGAGCGGGTCACGCTGGCCCAGCCGGAGTTCCGCTGGAAGGCGCCGGAGGCGGCCGGGACCTACACCGTCTCGGCGGCGATTGCCGGGGTGAGCCGGGGGTCGGCGCAGGTGAACGTCGCGGCGCCCACCCCGGTGCCGACGCCGACTCCTACCCCCACTCCCGCAGGGGCTGGGGCCGCCACGACGGCTGCCGCTCCGGCCTGTCTGCAGGCCGCCTTTGTGGCCGATGTGACCGTGCCGGACGGCACGAAGTTCAACAACAACGAGACCTTCAAGAAGACGTGGCGGCTGCGCAACAGCGGCACCTGCGACTGGCCTCAGGACGCCGTCCTGGTCTTCGCCAGCGGGGAGAAGATGGGCGGGCCGGATAGCGTCCCCGTGGGCGCCGTCAAGGCCGGCGCGACGGTGGACATCAGTGTGGACCTGAAGGCGCCGGCTAACCCCGGCCGCTACACCGGCCTCTGGTACGTGAAGGCCGGTGGCGCCAAAATCCCCGGCAGCGACGTCTCCGTCGTTATCCAGGCCGGGGAGGTCGCGTCGGCTCCGTCGCCGGCGCCGGCTCCCGGGGCGCGGGGCAGTTTTGAACTGGGCGGCCACGTGGCCAACTTCAGTTTCCCCTACGCCAGCCAGATGCGCTACGCCGGGATGACCTGGGTGAAGACGCAGATTCGCTATCCGGCGGACGCATCCGGCGTCATCGCCGCCGCCCACGCGGCCGGCTTCAAGATTCAGGTGAGCGCCTTGGGCCCGGCCAGTATGACGGGACAGGCCGGCTTTGAGCAGGAGATTGCCCGCTGGGTGGCGGGTATGGCCGCTGCTGGGGCCGATGCGATTGAGGTCTGGAACGAGCCGAACATTGACCGGGAATGGCAGAACGGCCTGATCCACCCGGCGAACTACACCAAACTCCTCTGCGCGGCGTATCAGGCCATCAAAGCGGCCAACCCCGGTACGGCGGTCATCAGCGCGGCGCCGGCGCCCACGGGCTACTTCGGCGGCTGCTACCCCCACGGCTGCGACGACAAACCCTGGATGGAGGGGATGTTCGTCGCCGGAGCGGCCAATTGCCTGGACTACCTCGGCGCGCACCACAACGCCGGCGCGACGGCCCCGTCGGCCCGCACCGGCCATCCCGCCGACGGCGGCGACCATCATCACTCCTGGTACTTCCTGCCCCAGACGGAACTCTACTACAACATCTTCCGGGGCACCCGGCAACTGTTCTACACCGAGTTGGGCTACGCCTCGCAGGAGGGGGTGGAGCCGTTCCCGGATAACTTCTGGTGGGGCCGGGGGACGAACAACGCGCAGCAGGCCGCGTGGCTGGCGGAGGCGGTCCGCCTGAGCATCCAGACCGGGATGGTGCGCTGCATCATCGTCTGGAACGTGGACTTTCTGCAGGCCATTCCGGGCGACCCGCAGAACGGCTATGCCATCATCCGGCCCGGCGGCATCTGCCCGGCCTGCGACGCGCTGCATGCGGTGCTGGGTTCGCGGTAGTGATGAGCCTCCCGCAGGCTGCGCAACCTGCGGGAGGCTTCCAGGAGGGCGGTCATAGAATTACACGAACTGGTCATTGAAATGAAATTGCTGGAGCGTCGCTTGACGCTGTATGATGAAAAGTACGGCCTCCTGAGCGAAGACTTCTACAAAGCGCTGATGTCCGGCCAACTGGCCCAATACGACGAGTATGGCGAAACCTGCGCCGACTTCACTCGCTGGAAGGGTATCTATGAGACCTGGTTGCGGCGGAAGGAGGCATACGAGGGATTTTTGGGCGGGCGGCTTCGCCGCCCTCAAAACCCTTCTTTGTTTAGGGGGAGCGGCGTGGCCGCCGGAGAAGGAGTGAGGCCCATATGCATCCCTTTAAGGCTGGGTTGGGTTTCCCCCCTCCCGCCGCCCTGGGCGCTGATTGGAAATCGGCCTCCCCTGGGCGCTCCCGCGCCAGGCATCAACCTTCGTTGACGCTTCTCAGAACTCTGGCAAGGCCGGTTTTTTTCCGACAAAAGTTTGCCAGGGCCTTTCTT
>CALDFY010000066.1 GCA_937942115.1 uncultured Anaerolineae bacterium
GGAGGGGGATTTTGGGGCGGGCGGCTTTGCCGCCCGCCCAAAAACCCTTTCCCCAGAGCGGAGCGATGGGGAGAGGGGGGCAAGGGGGGTGAGGGGCAAAGAAGCCCGCGCCCCCCCCAGAACGAGGGGGGCGCAAAAAACCTACACTTGTGAGCCCCCGGCCCTTCCCCTCTCCCGAACGAAGTTCGGCAGAGGCCTCACCCCTCCCCCCAGCGGTAGCGATGGGGGAGGGGGATAAAGGGGGGGCAAAAGCGGCCTTTTTGCTGGTATCAGGTGTTGATTGTATTTCAGTGCGTTAGAACTTTGAAAAGTCCTGAGGAGCCGGCGCTGACCCGATGGTGTAGTAGCGTACGGCCCACTTGTTCCGCGTAGCCGTTTCAAACCCGTTAATGTAACGGGCCAGGTGGTCCAGTTTGTCGGCGGCCCATGGGCCTGCCGGGCGCATCAGCCAGCCGTCATCCTGGGTTCCAGGGAGGGGTGCATGGATGGCTCCTTTCGGTGGTGATCGTTTGTGGCCTTTAGTATAACCTCTGCCCGGCATCTGTCAACAGGCGGGCCAGGAAGTCCCGGGCCGGGCCCCGGCAGAGGTCCTCGTGGCAGAACTGGTTGTAGTAGTTGCGCAGGCACTGGTAGCAACTGGTCTCCTCCCCGCACTCGCAGCGGGCCACCCGCCGCCAGGCGGCCCGGAAGACGGGAACGGGGTCCTCCAGAATCCGCCGAACCAGTGCCGCGCCGCCGGGGACGTCGTCAAAGAGGACCAGCGCGGGGCTGGGGCTATCGGGGTAGGGGTAGAGGGTGCCGTTCAGGTCTTCGCGCGGGATGTCCAGTGCCTCACCGGCTCCCTCCAGCAGGGCGTAGAGGACGGAGAGCCACATGCTCCGGTCTCCTTCCTCCCCCAGCGGCCCCTGGAAGCGGAATTCCAGGACGTCGGTGACGAATTCGTGACCCAGGTGGTAGGTGGAAATGAGACCGCGACAGGAGCGGCCGGTGCGCGGGTCGGTGTGGACGGTCTCCCGCCCCCGCCGTGCCGGATGGTCCGGACTGCCGAAGGCGGGGGCCGGCTCGGCCCACCCGCATTCGCCGCAGACCCGAAAGCCCCGGCCTTCGGCGCCACTGTTGACCAGGGCCAGTTTTCCGTAGCGGGAATAGCGGGCGAGGACCCGCGCGAAGGGGCCGGAAAGGGAGTCTATGAGCGTGAACGGGTCCGGCTCTTGCTCGTACTCGGCGAAGTAGGGACGGGTGGCATAGAAGCGCTCGGGTCGGTCCTCTCCGGTTTCGGCCGTCTCCCGGTCGGCCAGGAAGCCGAATTCGGGGATGAGGAACTGTCCGTAGAGCCGCCGCCGACCGCTGAAGAGGTCGGCCCCGCAGACGGAGCAGGTCTTTTGGGGAAGCCGTTCCGGCGCGCTGTGGTAGCGTCCACACTCCGGGCAGACGGCGTATTCCTTGACCTGCCAGTTTCGCCCCGGCAACCGGTAGATGCCCACGCTGGTCCAGACCCGTTTGGCGGCTACCACCTGGCCGCCCGGAGCGTACTCCGCGATGGCGATCCGGAGGTCTCGTTGGAGTTCCACCCGGACGGCCTCCCGGTCGGGCACGTGGGCCACGCGCAGTTCTACCATATCGGTGGGGAAGCCGTATTTGGGCAGGACGTTGCGGGAGCCCAGGAATCCCAGCAGTTCTCGCCCCCGGACGGTACGGGCGACTTCGGCATACCGCGTTGCTTCCCGATAATCCCGCCGCGCAGCGGCCTCCCCCTCCAGTTGCCGGTAGAGGTTCAGGTCGCCCAGTATTTCCCGGGTGGCCAGGTCCAGGATACCGTCTCCCTGGTCGTTGGTCAGGTGGGAGAGCCAGGCCCAGTTCGGGAAGCCCAGGGCGGCGTGGAGTGGGGAGGGGACGATCCGGTAGAGGGCCTCCTCCACTTCCGGCGGGCGCCGGGCCACGTAGGCCCGCAGGAGGTCGGGGCCGCCGGGCCCGTTCTCCGGGGCGAAGAAGTCCCCTGCGGTGCGGAAGAGCCGGCCGTGCTCCTCCCGGGCCCAGCGGAAGAAGGCGGCCAGGAGGACGGAGTGGACGTGGCGGCGGACGATTTTCTCGTTTTCTACGGCGACCATCGGCGGGCGGATGTGACCTGCCACCAGGCGGATGGGGTCGCTGTAGTGGCTGAGGTCATGGGAGCGGCGCTGGGCGAAGGTGAACGCAATCGCCACGGTGTCGGTCCGCCGTCCGGCCCGTCCGGCCCGCTGGAGGTAATTGGACGCAGAGGGGGGAACGTTGCGCATTAGGACGACCTGGAGGCTCCCCAGGTCTACGCCCAGTTCAAAGGTCGTGGAGCAACTGAGCAGGTTGACCTCGCCCCGGATGAAGCGGTCCTGGACTTTTCCCGCCTCTTCGGGCCGCCACTGGGCCGTATGCTCCTCGGCCTGGAGGGGGATGGGAGCAAGGTGGAGGTAGAGATGGCGGTAGTGGTTTTCCTGCCAGGCCGGGTCGTCCGGGCCCGCCGACTCCAGCGTGCCATCGCAACGGTAGGTGGGGCAAACGCCGCGCAGGTTCACCGGCGAAACGGCCTGGCAGCGGTTGCAGCGGTAGAGGATGGGTGCACCGTTGGCGGTGGAGACCCATTCCCAGAGACGGTAGTTGAGCCGGTAGACGATGCCAATTTTGGGGCGGTTCTCGGCAACAAGGTGCGTTTTCCAGGGGCTATCCGGCGCGGTAAGGTATCGCCAGATGCCCTGCAGGGTCTCCAGGGCCACCTGCCATCGTTCCCCCTCTTCCAGGTTGGACGACCGCTCCAGGATGCGGAGCAGGAGGTCCAGCCGCCGGTTGCTTCCCCGGGAAGGGAGCCAGCCGAAGATGCCGGCCCGGGGGTCCCCCTCCTTCTCCCGGATAAAGAACTCCTTCGCGCGCGGGGCAAAGGCGGGGTCGCGGGGGTCCACTCCCTCCGGGTAGGTCATAGCCCCCCGGTGCCGGAGCGTATCCAGGAGAAGCCAGAGCAGGCCCCATACGTCTTCGGGCGAGAGGTTCCAGGGCGGTTGCAGGAGTTGGGGCGGAGGGGTCCATCGGGGCGGTTGGACGGGGCGGAAGAAGACCAGGCCCAGCCCCTCCAGGCCGATGCGGTAATCCAGCGCGATCAGTTCCTGCATCAGCCAGGTGCGGACGGTGCGCTGACGCTCGTCGTAGCCCTGCTCCAGGGTGAAGAGAGGGGCATCCTCGGCGTGCCGGAGAACCCGACCGGCCAGGTCGTCCAGGCGCAGACGGCCCGAACGGCCCCCTTCGTCCTCCAGCAGGGCTTTCATAATGAGACGGCGGCGGAGGATGCGGCCGTATGTGCGTTCCATATACGGGGCGAAGAAGGCGGCATCCTGGCGGTTATCGGAGAAGGTGAGGAGTTTCCGACCGGCGCCGGGGAGGTCCTGGGCGGGTCCTTCCTCGGGAGGAAGTAACTGGTAGAGGGTGGTCGCCAGGACGCTGACGGGCGCGTCGCGGCCGGTGAGGAAGCGGTAGACGACGCCGGAGGGGCTGCGGGCGCCGCAGGCGGGGCAGTAGGTAAGGGCCGGGGTGCCGGGACGCCGTTGGATCCGGTGGACACGCAGGGTAGGAGTTCCCAAGGGGCAGGAGCACCGAGGAGACTTCTGTTGCGCGGGAGCCAGCGCACCGCATCCCAGACAGAGGATGTGCGGCTCGGCCCCTTCCTCCTCCAGGGCCTCGGGGCTCTGTCCGGCGGCCACGGCTTCGTCCTCATCCAGCGGCGGGATGCCCTCGGTGAGGATAAAGTAGGAAAGCCAGGGGTTCATCTCGTCCTGTAGGGTGGGCTGGTAAAGGTGACTTTCGGACACGCGTCCGACCAGGTAGGCGGTCCCGCAGCGAGGGCACGTCGCCATTTCAAAGACACGGGCACCGCAGTGGGGACATCTTTCCTGGCGGTTGAGGAAGAGAAAAGGCTTTCCGGCGGCCACACCGCCGGGTCGGTGGGCCGCCTCGTTCAGGCAGATGAAGGCCCCCTCCAGCGCACGGGCGAAAAGGTGATAGCGGGTGGGGAGCAAGGGGCCCTCTTCCGGGCCGGGCCGGGCCCGGACCGCCAGGTCCACCAGCCGGATGAGGTGTTCGGTGGCCGGGTCATCATCGGGAAAGAGGACGGGTGCCAGTTCGGCCAGGCTGCGGGGGCGGGGGAGTTCCTCCCGCAGGCGGTGCAGCCGACCGTCGCCGCGCAGGAGGAAGTACAGGAAGCGGGAGGGGGCCTCTTCGGGCGCGCTCCGCGCATTCCGGCGGGCCTCTTCCACCACCGTCGCCGGGACGCCTGCTTCCAGGGCGCAGCGGGCCAGGGCCTCCACCGGGCTTTTCCTCTCCAGGGCGTCGGCCAGGGCGGCGTAGAGGGTGGGGGTCCCCTCTCCCCAGCGCGCTCCCAGCGCGGCGGCCGACTCCCGCTCCGCCTCCACCACGTCCTGTCGGGCGGGGTCATCGTCCACCCATTCAAACCGTTCTCCGAAAATCTCGGCGGCGAAACGGGCGATGGCGGGGAAGTCCTGCCGGCCCCGTCCCAGGGTGGCGCTGGTGGCAATGCAGCGGAGCCGCCCCGGTTCGCTCCGCACAATCCGGTCTTTCAGGCGGCGGAGGAGCATCGCAATCTCAATCCCTTCTGCGCCGTTATAGATGTGGGCCTCGTCCAGGACGATGAAGCGCCAGTATTTTCCTGTCTCTCCGTCAAAGAAGACGCAGTCCTGGGGCCGGAGGAGGAGGTATTCCAGCATGGCGTAGTTGGTGAGCAGGATGTGGGGAGGACGGGCCCACATCTGGCGTCGGCTGAGCAGTTCATTCGGAATGCGCGGCTCGTCGGGGAACTGGTCCCGAAAACGGGCTTCCGCCCGGCCGTCCTCCTCTTCCGTCTCGCCGGTGTAGCGGCCGAAGGTGATGGCGGGAAAGTGTTCCAGGACCCGCCGCAACCGCCGCAACTGGTCGTTGGCCAGCGCGTTCATCGGGTAGAGGAGCAGGGCCCGGACACCCGGACGGTCCAGCGTACCGGCTTCCCGCTCCCGAAGGAGGTGGTCCAGGATGGGGATCAGAAACGCCTCCGTCTTGCCGCTCCCCGTCCCGGTGGCAACCACGACGTTCCGCCCTCCGGCGATGATTTTCTCAACGGCCCGGTCCTGATGGAGATAGAGGGGACGGGTCAGGGGGAGCGCGTCGGAGCAGAGGGTCCGGAAGCCGGGGTGCAGAATGCCGTCTCCGATCATCTGTTCTACGGAGCGGCCCAGGTGGAAGGGCGCGGCGGCCTCCAGGATGGGCCCCCGGGTCAGGAAGTCGGGGGCCGAGAGGGCCTCTTGGAACTGGCGGCGCAGGGAAGGGTCGCGGAAGAAATAGATGGTCTGCAGGTAGCGGATGTAGTTCTTTCGGATTTGGTCAGCCGTTTCCAGCGGATGCAGACGCATGGTGTTCCCTCCGGAGGGTACTGCGCTATTCCCAGGGCTGGGGCGGTGGAGAGGCCCGGAATTCCGGCAGGGCCGGTTGCTTCAGGGGCGGAGTGGCGATGGCGAAAGTGGGGCCGATTCCCCCGTGAACCGCCCGGTCATGCTGTTCGGTGACCAGATTGCTGTATTGGGAGGAAAATCGGCGGCATTTGGAGCAGGTGTACACCTGTCTCGCGTCTGGAAAGGCCACTGTCCTCTCGTCCAGCGAGATCACCACCTTTTCTGACCACTTCGGGTCGTGGGCCCGCAGGAGGACGTGGAGGCGGAGGCGCGGCTGAAGGCAGGAAGGCAGGAACTCCTCCAGGCGGGCGCCGTCAGCGGCCTCTATGCGCTCCAGTCGCCCCCAACCGGCCACACATCGCACCCAGTGCCCCGGACGAACGATGATGAGGGGAACCTGGTCGGGGTACCGTTGCGCCAGTTTCTCCAGCAGGCGGATGACGGCAGGATCAGGGAGCGCCTTTTTCAATCCTTCGGTGGCCCAGGGGAGGCGCTGCTCCAACAGCGGGATGGCATCTTCGTCGGAAATCCGCCCTTCCTGGAGCCACCGAATGAGGTTCTGGATGCCGCTGGGGTGCTCCCGCTCTAACAGTTGTCGGAGGGCCTGGAAGCGGAGGGGCTCGTCGTCCCCATCCAGCAGGGTTTCGCAAGTTTCGGCCGACCAGAGGGGAGGACGGGGCAACTGGGCCAGATACTCCCGATACAGGGTTTCCGGGAGGAGGCCCTGGCGGAAGTCGTCCAGTACCCGTCGAAGCCGCCGCGCGGCGGCCAGTTTCATCCGCAGCGGTCGGTCCAGGTCGGGATTTCCGGCGACGGCACGGACCAGGGCCAGGATGTGGACCACGTCCGCTTCGTCCAGGTGCTCAAAGCACCACTGGAAGGCCTCCTGAGCCAGCGCCTCCTGACCGACATCCCGCCGGATGCAGGCAGTTTCCAGGGCCGCAGGGAAGGATAGCGCGCCGCTGGTGACCTGGTCGCGCAGTTCCTGCAATCGTATGGTTACAGCGTTGGATGGGATGAAGACCGAAATGAGCGTTGGGTCATCGGCGGCGGGGCGGGCCGGGGGGCCGGCGTCGGTGGCCCAGGGGTCCCGAGTGGTGAGCTCCAGGAGGTACTTTCCCGGCACCAGTCGGCCTGCCGGGAACGCGCAGCGGTGTTCGTCCTGCGCGGAATCCGGAATCGGGACTTCCAACGGTGGCTCCCATGGCCGCCAGAGGGGCCACAACCGGACCAGGCGATGGCGGACCCGAACGGGCGCCTCCCAGCGGAGGCGCAGATACAGGGTATCTCCGATTTGAGCACTCTCCACTTCCGCTCGCTGAACGATGAAGCGACGGGAGACCTGGAGGACGGGGTAGGAGACCTCACCCCGGTCGGGCAGGCCGAACAGGTTCAGGGCGAAGGTGGTCCGCAGGGCAGGGGATTGCCGAAGGGTATCCAGGAAGGCGGCCAGGTCAAACCGAAGGTACGGTTGACCGGCTCGCTGGCGCCCCTTTTGCTCCTGGAGCGGGGTGCCGTCCTCATCCCGGAGGGAGAGAGTCACCTGCACGCCCTCGTCTGCTCCGCCGAAGACGTCCACCAGCAGGAGGGGGTCCCGGGCCTGCTCCAGGGCCTCCAGCGGGAGCCGGAGCGGCGTTCGGCGCCACTCCAGGGAAAGCGCCTGCTCCGGGTTCAGGACGACCATCCAGCGGAGGCGGCGGATGGGCACAAAGAGGGGCACATAGACCGAATCACCCCGAGGGGTTCGGCGGATAAAGCGGAAGGGGAAGTCGGCACGCGTGACGCCAGCGATAACTTCATAGAGCCGCCGTTTGTCGTTTTCTTCCTGGAGGACGACCTGCACATCGGTCGCGCCGGGCTGGAGGGCCAGTTCGGTATGGGCGTCCGTCTCTACCAGGAGGCGGGCTCCCTCAGCCCCTTCCGGCAGGTAGAGGGTCTCATATCCGACCATCTCCAGCACGGGCAGGATGCGGAAGGCCAGGTCGGCCTTGCGCCCCAGAGGTCCCCGGACTTTCACCTTGTACGTCCCTATCGGCGCGTCGTTCAGCCAGACCCGAAGGTCCAGGACGGCTTTTCCTTCCCGTATCTCCGGCCGGAGGTCGGCCAGAGTGCCCGACCCGTGAATCTCCGGCAACGCCGGCCCCTCATTCCATATCTCCACGTGCCACCGATGAGGAGGAAAGCTGGCAGGGAGCGGGATGTGGAGGGAAGGAGGCACGCCCGCGTAGAGAGGTGGCCGACCGTCCTCTATCGGCAGGCGATGGCCTCCTTCCAGCGAGGGCCGGTCCTGAAGTTCGCTCAGGACGATGTATTCCAGAGAGCGGTCGTTCCAGCGGGCTTTCAGGGTTCGGGCCTGGGTGAGGTCTATTTCTTCGCCGATGAAATCACTCCACCCCCACGGCGGGCGCGGGAATTGTTCCGAGACCTGCAGGCCGTCCGGTGGGTCTGCCTCCAGGATGACATCGGGGCGGCGGAGGACCCACAGACGGCCTCCTGGAAGGGTATCCTGAGGGGAGAGCCGTCTGCCGTCCTTCGGGTCAAACCACAGGAGCGGGTGCTCTTCCGTGACGCCCGGAATCCGCCATTCCCGAACCGTTTTTTCCGATGGGGACCCATTTTCCTGTGTGCAGGTGCACGCCAGAGAAACCCGGTATTCCGGAGCCGGGGTGGTTAGAGGAACGGTCATGGGAACCGTTTTCCACTCCACTTCCTCCCAATGGAGTTGGGCGGAGATAGGGAGGGCGTTGCCGGGGCGGACCTGCCAGTGAATCTCCAGGTCCGAGTCCGGACAGTCCAGGGCGGACACTGATTGGGCAGGGAGATGCAATCCCACCCCCCATCCCCAGGGATTCAGGAAGAACACAGGGCTCCGAAGGGCGGCCCGTTTTCGGAAGGAAGGATGGGCCTGGCCCTCCAGCCAGGCCTGATACCCCCGCACGATCCGAGGTGGAAGTCCTGCCGCTTCCGGTGAGGGGATTTCTTCCCGCTCGGCAAACCGGAGGGCCATCTCCCGGCAGCGCTCCAGGAAGTCCACCGCCAGAGGGCCACCGTGTTCCAGGAAGCGCAGGACCGGTTTATCGGTGGTGTAGAAGATACTGGCCTGGCGGAGGCGCTGCTGGATGAACTCCTCGGTGGAGAGAACGGCGAATTCCGGGCGGGTGACCAGTGGCCGGAGGAAGTGGTCAAAGAAATCCCCCAGGCAGTAATCGGGGATGCCGCTGTGGGCCAGAATCGGCCCGATGTAGCGGTGGCCGCCCAGAGAGGGGAACTGGGCCACCGGCAGGGTCTGCACAATGTCCTCAAAGAGTTGCCCCCACTGGAGGGTCTGGGCCGGCGGAATGGGAAGGCCGGTGGCATCCCGGACGGCGGACCAGAACGCCCCTTCCTCGTAGTAGTAGGCTCCTGTGGCGACCAGGAAGACCGCATACGTGCAGGGGTACTGTTCCCGCAGCCGCTGGGATGCCCTCGTCCAGCCCTCCCGGCGCACCAGGGCGCCGATCTGCCGACCCAGGGAGCGGACTTCCTCCTCGGAAAGCCGCACTTCCCCCAGCAGGTCCACCTCGGCGACCTGAGGGCGCAGCCGTTCTTCCCACTCGTCCAGCGAATCGGGCCGCATTCCGCTTCTACCCAGTCAATCGCAACCCAGACCCGTTCCGGGTCCTGTATACCTGACACTTTTCAGATAGGACGCGGAAAAACGCGGATGCCCACGGATGAACACGGCAATAAAAAGATTTTCCGTGCATTTCCGTGTTCTTCCGTGTGCTACAGGACGCGGAAAAGCGGATAGATGCTTTTTTTCAAAACGCAGGGCAAAAGGCATCTCCCACAAAGGCACAAAGATCACGTAACTACCTACCCCTGATGGCTGGGATGCTCACTTCCGCCCGCCGCTGAAGCGGCAGGCTCAGATACCAAAGCCCTGACGGGCTATCCGGAAGCCCCTGAAAGGGGCTTCGCATCGGAGCCAGGGGCTTTTCGCCCAATGGGGCGAACCTTTGCCCCCACCCCCCTTTATCCCCCCTCCCCCATCGCTGCGCTTGGGGGAGGGGGGAAGGGGAAGGGTTTTGCGGCGGCC
>CALDFY010000067.1 GCA_937942115.1 uncultured Anaerolineae bacterium
CCACGCGACGGGCTGATGACCGGCCTGCAGCGGCTGACCAACTTTCCCATCGCCTGGGTTCGCAGCGGCATCGAAATCGGTGCCGTCATGCTTGGATGGTCACTTGGCGGTGTGGTGGGGATCGGCACGCTGCTGTTCGCCTTTGGCATCGGCCCCTGCGTGGCGGCGGCCATGCATGGCCTGCAGCAGACCTTCGGCGGGCCGCCGCCCCCCATTTTTGGCACTTGACAAAACGAACACTTTGGTGTAACATTATAACAGTACACCAAACCCTGGGGCCGAAATGGCAAAGATTGAGCGGGATTCACCCGTCCCCATCTACCATCAACTCAAGACCCTGATCCGGGAGCAGATAGAGAGCGGCCTGTGGAAGCCGGGAGACCGGATCCCCACCGAGGACGAACTCTGTCGGCTCTACGGCATCAGCCGCTCCCCCGTCCGCCAGGCCCTTAAGGAACTGGTCTACGAAGGGGTGCTGGTCCGCCGCCCCGGCGCCGGCACCTTTGTCAACGACCTTTCCCCCCGCCCGGCCGCCGCGGATACTTCTATCCAGTTGATGTGCTCGGACATCCGGTGGTCCCATCTGCTGGAGCATGTCCGCCGGGCCTGGAACGCCACTCATCCCCAACAACCGGTTTCCTTCCAGGTGGAAGTCGTCAGCCACACCCGACTGTACGACTTTCTCAGTACGGCCGTGGGCAGCGGCACCGCCCCTGACGCCGCAATGGTGGACTGCGTCTGGGTGGCCGGGCTGGCCCGGGCCGGATTCCTCTACCCCCTGGAAAGCCTGAACTCCCATTGGAACCCCTCTACTTTTGGCAAGGACCTGTACCCGGCCTTCGTCAGCGCGAACTCCTATCAGGACCGGCTGTACGGTCTGCCGGTCAAAGCGGACATTTCGTTGCTCTGGTACCGGAAAGATTGGCTCCAGAGCGAGGGTCTGCTTCCACCCAGGAACTGGGATGAGTTCGTAGAAGTCGCCCGCCACTTCCTTCAGCCCCAGGTGCAGGAGCGGTACGGTTACACCTATCCGCTGGTCTTCCCCGGAGGTACGGCGGGAGGAGAAGCGACCGTCTATATGCTGATGCCGTTCATCTGGTCGGCCGGAGGGGAAGTATTTGAGCGGGGAGAGGTGGCGCTGGATAGCGCCGCGACCCATCGGGCGCTCCGGTTTCTGCGCGAACTGGTCCGGACCCACCAGGTGAGTCCTCCCGACGTCGTCCGCTACCGGGAGGACACGGCCTTCCGACTCTTCGCCAGCGGCAAAGCGGTGATGGCCCTGGGCGGAAGTTACGAGGCCGACCTGATCCGCGAGGTGAGCGGCTGGGGAGGCGGAGAATTCCAGGAGCGGGTGGGATATGTTCTGCCCCCGGCAGTTCCCGGCGGCCAGCCGGCCCCCACCATCGGCGGGACCTCCTACGTCATCCTGCGCCAGAGTTCCCGCCCCCAGCGGGTGATGGAAGTCCTCCGCTTCGCCACCGACCCGGCCCAGGTCGGCGAAAGTTATCGGGAACTCCTCCAGGTTCTGCCCAACCCGTCGTTTAACCGACTGGTCTCGCCGAACGGCGCGCCGCTGCTGGCGTGGGTCTCGGAGATGATCCCCCTGGGCCGGGCCCGTCCGTCCATCCCCGAATACGTCAAAGTCTCCCGCCAGTTACAGGCGATGTTTGAGCGGACCTTTTCGGACCCGATGCCCATTGAGGCGCTGGTCCGCCGGACGGCGGAGTTCATCTCGGTGATCTGCGAGGTGCCGTGCCGGATGTAACCTCTCCGGTGCCCGCCAGGGGAGGCGGCGAGGCTTGCGGCGCCGGGGGTTGCGCCGCAATCCCCGCCCTCTCCCGGAGGGGGCGAAAACCCAGAGAAAGGAGGGATGCCTGGGAGAAAGCGCGATGATTCAACCGACAACCGACCATATCCTGATCCCTTTCCATTCCAATCCATTCAAATTTGACAGGAGGATTAGACAATGAAGAAGACCCTCTGGCTCGTATTGAGCGGGATGCTGGTGGCCGCGTTCGTCCTGAGCGCGTGCGCGAAGCCGACCCCGACTCCGACCCCGCCGCCGGCCCAGCCGACCCAGCCGCCGGCCTCCACGCTGAAGGGCACCGTCTCCCTGTGGCACGCCTGGAAAGAGAGCGAAATCGCCAGCCTCAACGAGGTCATCGCGGCCTTCCAGGCGGAGTATCCGGATGTGAAGTTTGACATCCTCTATGTGCCCTTTGACGACCTGCGGGGCAAGTTTGAGACCGCCGCGTCCACCGGTGGCGGTCCGGCTGTCCTCATTGGCGCGGCCGACTGGGGCCCGGCTTTCTATGACGCGGGCCTGGTCGCCGACCTCACCCCCCACCTCTCCGCCGACTTCCTCGCCACCATCAACGAGGCAGCCCTGGGCGCAGTGGAGTACAAGGGCGCCCTCATCGGCCTGCCCCAGACCATCAAGGGCGTGGTGATGTACCGCAACAAGGCCATCATCCCCGAGGCCCCCAAGACCTGGGAGGACCTGGTCGCCGCGGCGAAGGCCGCCACCCAGGGGGACGTGGTCGGTGCCAACCTGGAGTACGGCTTCTTCTTCTCCGCCGCCCACCTCAACGGCATCGGCGGCAAATTGATGGAGCCCAACGGTGACCCCGCCTTCAACAACGAAAAGGGCGTGGAGTGGGTCAACCTGCTGGTCTCCTTCAAGGACGCCGGACCGACTGAGTACTACACCGACAACGACGTCAACCTCTTCAAGGCGGGCAAGGCGGGTATCATCATTGACGGGACGTGGAACATGGGCGCGCTGGTGGAGGCCATCGGCGCCAACAACCTGGCCATTGACCCCTGGCCGGCCTATAAGGGCGGTCACCTCTCCGGTTACGTCCAGACCGAGAATATCTACCTGAACGCGAACGTGACCGGGGATGACCAGAAGGCCGCGCTGGCGTTCATCCAGTTCTTCCTCTCCCCCAAGGCCCAGGCGCTGCTGGCTGACCCGACAAAAGCGGCCCATATCCCGGCGATCAAAGGCGTGGAGGTCACCGATCCGCTGTTGAAGCAGGCGGTGGACGCCTTCGCCCTCGGCACCGCCTTCCCGGTGATCCCCGAGATGGGCGCCTACTGGGGGCCGATGGACACCGCGCTGAAGTCCGTCTTTGACGAGGGCGCGGATCCGGCGGCGGCCCTCCAGCAAGCCTACGACAGCATCGTAGCCAAAATCAAGGAAATTCGCGGGCAGTAGCCGCCCATCGGCGGAGGACCGAATGGACGGACGCGGGTGAGGAAGTAACCTTCCCCACCCGCGTCCTTGTATGACAATTTCTCCGTAGCGCAGGATGTTATCCTGTATCTACAGGCCTGTCAGCCTGCGGATACAGGCCTGGCGGCCTGCGGTACGGTGGCGCAGGCTGTCAGCCTGCGGATACAGGCCTGGCGGCCTGCGGTACGGTGGCGCTCCTCACCCCTCCCCCTGACCCCCTCCCCTCTCCTGACCGAAGGTCAGGAGAGGGGCTGGGGGTGAAGTGAAGGCGGCGGGGGTGGGGTGAGGTACAGGCCCGGCCTGTTCCGGAAATGGTAGCAAGGGAGGCAACCCAATGGCAGAGGCGCAACCTGTACTGGCTCGCCCGACATCCCGCCGGAGGGAATTCCGCCGCCGGTTGCGGGCCTCTTTAGGCCCCTGGCTGTACATCGCACCGGCGGGATTGGTCATGCTGGTGATTACCCTCTTCCCCCAACTCTTCCAGGTCTGGATGGCCTTCACGGATTTCCGGATCAAACATCTCCGGTTCAACCTGTTCAATCCGGATACGTGGGCTCAGTTCGCCCCTCCCTTTGTGGGATTGGCGAACTTTTACAAGATTCTCACCAACCAACTGGCCATTGAGAACTACGACTTCTGGCGCATCCTTGCCTTCAACCTGACTTGGACGGTTACCAACGTCTTCTTCCACGTCGTTCTCGGCGTCGCCATCGCGCTGGCCCTGAACAGCAAAGGCCTCCTCGGACGCCGGGTCTATCGGGCCCTCTTCGTCCTTCCCTGGGCCTTACCGGGATATATCACGGCCCTGACGTGGAAGAACATGTACGACCCCCGCTTCGGGGCCATCAACCAACTCATCGCCATTGTCAACAACTGGCTGGGGACGAACTTCCCCACGGACACCCGCTGGATGGATGTGGCCCAGCCACCTATCGGCGGCCCGCTCAGTTTCCTCCCCCTGGCTTTCTACTGCGTTCTCCTGGCAAATATCTGGTTGGGCTGGCCCTTTATGACCGTTGTGGCGACCGGCGCGCTTCAGGCCATCCCGGAGGAACTTTACGAGGCCGCGTCCATAGACGGCGCCAGCGGCTGGCAGAAGTTCTGGAAAATCACCGCCCCCCTTATCCGTCCCGCAATGGTCCCCGCCATCATGCTGGGCACCATCTGGACGTTCAACCAGTTCAACGTCATCTACTTTATCAGCGGTGGTGGCCCCTTCGGCCGGACGGAGATTCTGGTCACCCAGGCCTTCAAACTGGTCTACGAACAGCGGCTCTACGGCGTTGCCGCTGCCTTCAGCATCGTCGTCTTTTTCATCCTGCTGATCATCACCCTGATCAACAACCGGGTCACCCGGGCGACGGAGGCGTACTATGTTTAAGATAAAAAGAAAAGAAATCCTGCGCCAGGTCGCCTTACAGTTGTTCCTGCTGGCCGTGACGGCCTTTGTGCTGTTCCCCATCCTCTGGATTTTCTCCCTCGCCCTGGACCCGCGCAACATTGACAAGCCGCTGGAACTCCGCCTGATCCCGCCCGGGGCTTCCCTGAACTCGTTCCGAAAAATCCTCACGGAGCCCTTCCGTCTGCTCTGCAAAGACCCCTCCAACGTCTCTACCTGTATGACCTTCCCCCGGCTGCTGGGGAACAGCCTGCTGGTCTCGCTGGGGACCAGCGTCATTGCCGTGATTCTGGGGGCGTCGGCGGCCTATGCCTTCTCCCGCTTCCAGTTCATCGGACGGCAGGCAGGGATGCTGGGCTTTATCGTGCTGATTATGCTCCCCGCGTCGGCCACTCTGGCCCCCCTCTATGTCTTGCTGACCCAGGTGAAAGTCGGGACTGAACCGCTCCGGGCCACCCTCCCCGGGCTGATGATTGCCTACGGCTCCGGCGCCCTCCCTTTTGCGATCTGGAACCTGAAAGGGTATTTTGACACCGTGCCCCGGGAGTTAGAGGAGGCGGCCATCATTGACGGCGCCAACCAGTTCCAGGTCTTCTACCGCATTATCATCCCCCTCTCCACCCCCGCCCTGGCGGTAACCATCCTGTTCAGTTTTATGTCCGGCTGGACGGAGTTCATCCTGGCCTGGACATTCCTGGAGAACCCCTCCCGCTTCACCCTGGCAATGGCGCTGCGGGCCATGCAGGGCCAGTTTGCGACCCCGTGGTCGGACTTCGCCGCCCTCTCCATCCTGATGAGCATCCCGGTGGTCGCCATCTTCTTCGGCCTCCAGCGGTTCATTGTCTCGGGGCTTTCTATGGGCGCAGTGAAGGGATGAGGTTGAAAATGTTGCCCCAACGGTTCCCCCCGCTCGTCATACCGGCTCTGTTGACCGCTCTCCTCCTGGCCGCCTGCGGCGCGCCGACGGCCTCTCCGACCCCCCCACCCCAACCTACCGAGACCGCCCCGGCGCCGACGGCGGCCCCACCGACAGAGGAAGTCCTCTACCTCAACCTGATGTGGCACCAGCACCAGCCCCTCTACTACAAGGACGAGAACGGCGTCTATACCCGCCCCTGGGTGCGCGTCCACGCCACCAAAGACTACTACGACATGGCCGCCACCGTCGCCCAGTACCCCAACGTCCACGTCACCTTCAACCTGACCCCCGTCCTCATCCGCCAACTGGACGATTTCGTCCAGAACGGCGCGAAGGACCGGTACTGGGTGCTGGCGGAGAAGCCGGCCTCGGCGTTGACCCCCGAAGAGAAGGAGTTCATCCTCCGCCGCTTCTTTGACGCCAACTGGGACCACGTCATCCGGCGCTACCCCGGCTACCGGGCGCTCCTGGATAAACGGGGCGGCACCGACGACGAGGCCATCGCCCGCGCGCTGGAGACCTTCACCGAACAGGACTTCCGCGACCTCCAGGTCTGGTTCAACCTGGCCTGGATGGACCCCGACGAACTGGCGAAGGAGCCCCTGCGGAGCCTGGTGGCGAAAGACCACGGTTTCACCGAAGAGGATAAGGTCGTCCTCTTTGACGAGGTCCGCCGTATCCTGGCCCAGGTCATCCCCATCCACCGGGAACTCCAGGAGAAGGGCCAGATAGAGGTCACCACGACCCCCTACGCGCACCCCATTCTCCCCCTTATCTACAACGCAAACCTGGCGCAGGTGGGAAACCCCGATGCCCTGATGCCTCTCCCCTTCGCCTACCCCGAGGATGCCATTGCCCACCTGCAGCGCAGCAGGGAAATCTATGAGGCCCACTTCGGTCAAAAGCCCCGGGGCCTCTGGCCGGGCGAGGGCGCCGTCGCCCAGGAGATCGTCCCCCTGGTGGCGAAGGCCGGATACCGGTGGATGGCGACCGGCGAGCCGGTCCTGGCCCAGTCTCTGGGCATCGGCGACTTCACCCGGGACTTCAAAGAGACCGTTCAGCAAGCCGACGCCCTCTATCGCCCCTATTACGTCGGCGAAGGGGACCAGCGCGTCGCCGTCTTTTTCCGGGACTGGACCCTCTCGGATAAAATCGGCTTCACCTACTCCGGCATGCCCGGCGAGAAGGCCGCCCAGGACCTGATGAACCGGCTGGAGAACATCCGCGCCCGTCTGAAAGAAGAGGGCGCGCCCGGCCCCCACATCGTCAGCATCATCCTGGACGGCGAGAATGCCTGGGAGTACTACGACAACGACGGCAAGGAGTTCCTCCACACCCTATACCGTCTCCTCTCTGAAAGCCAGACGGTCCGGACGGTGACGCCGTCTGAATACCTGGCGATGTTCCCCGAGCAGCGGACGCTGGAGCGCCTCTTCCCCGGCGCCTGGTTCAGCGCCAACTACGACACCTGGATCGGCGAACCGGAGGAACGGGAAGCCTGGAATTACCTGGCCCGCACCCGCTATAAACTGGCCGAGTACATCCGCGCGCTGGGCCCCGATTCGGAGAAGGTCGTCCGGGCGCTGGACTACATGTACCTGGCCGAGGGTTCGGACTGGTTCTGGTGGTACGGCGCCGATCAGGACTCCGGTCAGGACGAGTACTTTGATGAGGGCTTCCGGGCCCTGTTGAGGAAGGTGTACGAGTCGCTGGGGGAGCCGGTGCCGGCCTATCTCCACGCTCCGATTATCCCGCGAAGGGCGGCCCGTCCGGACCGGGATGTGCAGGGTATTGTCTCCCCTCGCGTGGATGGCCGGGTCGGGCCCGACGAGTGGGCCGGCGCGGCCCTCTACCGCAGTCCCGAGGCCGGGGCGGACCTCGCTTTCGCCTACGACGCGCGGAACCTCTACGTGCGGGTGACCTTCCAGCAGCCGCTCCCTGGAGATACGCCCATCGGGCTTTACCTCTCTTCTCCTCGGGACTCGGGGACCTGGCCCTTGGCCCGCACGGCCGAAGGTGCAGCCCCTCTCCCTCTGGGTATCGCGGCCACCCATCTCTTTGAGTGGGACGGGCAGGCCCTGACGGCCTACCGGCCCGTCAAATCCCAATGGCAGGCCGCCGGAGCCGTCGGGGAGGCCGCCATGGGCCCCGACGCCTTTGAGGCGGCCATCCCCTGGGAAGCCCTGGGCGACCTGGAGGCCGGCGACGACCTGCGGCTGGTGGTCCTCGTCGCCCCGACGGGCCTGAGCCTGCCCGTGGGCGGGCCGGCCCAGGTCGTCCTCCCTGACCTGGGCCGCTACACCCCGGTCCTGACGGTGGAGGACCCGGAGGGGGACGACCACGGCCCCGGCACCTACACCTACCCCACCGACGCCGTCTTCAAGCCCCAGGTCTTTGACCTGAAGTCCTTCACCGTCGCCTATGACGAGAAGAGCCTGGTCTTCAAGTTCGCTTTCTACGGCCCCATCCCCAACCCGTGGGGTTCGCCGAACAACCTGGCCCTCCAGACGCTGGACGTCTACGTGGATAAAGACCCCGGCGCGGGGACGGGCGCCCGGCTCCTCCTGCCCGGCCGCAACGCGGCGCTGGAAGCGGGCAACGGCTGGGACATCGCGGTCTGGGCGGAGGGATGGACGCCGCAGATTCTGGCGCCGGACCCCCAGAGCGGCGCGCCGAAGCAGGTGACGGGCGTCTCCTTCAAGGTCATCGTGGACCCGGCGGCGCGCACGGTGACGCTGCGGGTGCCCCGGAGCGTCTTCGGCGAGGGGGATCCGGCGGCGTGGGGATACGTGGCGGCGGTGCTCAGCCAGGAAGGCTTCCCCTCCACGGGGGTCTGGCGGGTGCGGGACGTGCTTCCGCAGGCCCAGCAGTGGCGCTGCGGCGGCGGTCCGGACGACACCAACCACACCCGCATCATAGACCTGGCCTGGGCCGGCACGCCGACGCAGGAGGAGATTCTCTCCCGCTACCCCGCCAGCAAAGCGGACATCGCCACTCTGGGCCCGGACGACTTCCCACAAATCCCGCTTCTGCGGGCCCGGTAGGAGTGGCGCCAGATTCATCGTGCGCCCCGGCGGACAAAAAGGGGGGCGGCCAATGGCCGCCCCCCTACTTTATGCCAGGGGCTAAAAGCCCCCCGGCTCAGAGGCGAAGCCCCTTCGGGGGCTTTCGGATAGCCCGTCAGGGCTTTGTAACTTGAGCCTGCCGCTTTAGCGGCGGGCGGAGAGGGGCATCCTTCCCCTCCACCTATCTGGTGAGAATCTGGCTGAGAAAGCGACGGGTTCGCTCCTCTTTTGGATTGGAGAAGAACTCCTCAGGGGTCCCCCCCTCCACAATGACGCCGTCGGCGAAGAAGAAAATCCGGTCGGCGACTTCCCGCGCAAACCCCATCTCGTGGGTTACCACGATCATCGTCATCCCCGAACGGGCCAGGTCCCGCATCACGTCCAGCACCTCTTTGATCATCTCCGGATCCAGCGCCGAGGTCGGCTCGTCAAACAGCATAATTTTGGGCTGCATCGCCAGCGCGCGGGCGATCGCCACCCGCTGCTGCTGCCCACCGGAGAGTTGGGCGGGATACTTGTCGGCCTGCTCCGGAATGCCTACCCGTTCCAGAAGTTCCCGGGCGATGCGCTCCGCTTTCTCCTTCGGCCAGCGACGAACCCAGATGGGCGCCAGGGTGATGTTCTGGAGGGCGGTCAAGTGAGGGAACAGGTTGAATTGCTGGAAAACCATCCCGATTTCGCTGCGGATGGCGGCGATGTTGCGGACGTCGTCGGTCAGTTCTATACCGTCCACGATGATCCGCCCCTGCTGATGGGTCTCCAGGCGGTTGATAGTGCGGATGAAGGTGGACTTCCCCGACCCTGACGGGCCGCAGATGACCACCACCTCCCCTCGCCTGACGGTCAAATTCACTCCCCGCAGGACGTGGAAATCGCCGAACCACTTGTGTACATCTTCGCAGATGATGATGTCTTCGTTTCCGGCCATTCTCTCCTCTTGCGCTACGCAAGATAAATCTTGCGCCACAGGATTATCGCTCCCCGACTCCCAGTGCAATCTCCAGACGGCGACTGGCGTAGGACATGGCGTAACTGAAGACACCGTACACCAGAGCAACAAACAGATAGACTTCCCGCTGAAGGCCCATGTAGGCCGGGTTGGCCAGGACGGCCTTCCCGATCCCCAGAAGTTCCAGAAGCCCCATGATGGCGACCAGGGAAGTATCCTTGAAGAGACTGATAAACTGGCCCACATTGGCCGGGATGACCAGTCTCAAGGCTTGAGGGAGTACGATCAAAAATGTGGTCTGGAAGCCGTTCAGCCCCAGCGCCCGGGCGGCTTCTATCTGTCCCTCCGGAATGGCCTGGAGACCGCCCCGCACATTCTCGGCGACGTAGGCAGCGCTGAAGAGGGTAAAGCCGGCCATCGCCCGCACGACCCGGTCAATCCGCAACCCCTCCGGCAAGAAGAGAGGGAGCATAATATCGGCCATAAAGAGCACCGTGACCAGCGGTACTCCCCGGATCAGTTCAATATACAGGATGCTGAAGAGACGGACGACCGGAAGGGCGCTGCGCCGTCCCAGGGCCAGAAGGACTCCCAACGGGAAGGAGAGGGCGATGCTCACCAGGCTCAACAGAAAGGTCAGGAGCAAGCCCCCCCAGAGACCGGCCTCCACCCGGGGGAGGGTCCGACTGCCGGAAAATCCGCTCAGGAGCAGGAGCCACAGCGGGAAGGAGAGCAACCACCCCCCAAGCGTCGCAGCCCGCAGGGCACGGCCCCCTCGCGGGGTTCTCTGCCCCCGTCTTCCGGCCCCGTAGCCCAGGAGGATTGCCATCAGGTTTCCGATGAGCCATCCCCGCGTGGCCCAGGAGCCCGGCAAAAAAGCCAGGACCAAGAAGGCAACCCCCAGGGCGCGGGCGAACTGGCGCATTGTCCCGCCCCAGAGGCCCCCGCTCAGTCCGAAGAGGAGGGAGGGAAAAAGCAGACCCAGCCAGACCCGCCAGACCTGGTTGGGGGGGAACTGGCCGACCAGAAACAGCCGGATGTTATCGGTGATAACGTCCCAGCGGGCCTGGGTCAGCGCCCAGACCGCCAGACCGCGCCCCACCTCATAGAGGATCCAGAGGCCGATGAGCGTCAGCAGGGCATTGTACCAGGGGGAGAGGAGATTTTTGCGCACCCACTCCCCTGGCCCCACCCTCACTTTCGGCGGTTCCAGCGCCCGAGAGACGGCCATCGTTATTTCTCCAGAAACCGCACCCGGCGGTTGTAGATATTCATCAGCAGAGCGGTGAACAGACTCATCGCCAGATAACTGCCCATCACCAGCGCGACGGCCGGAACCGGTTGACCCGTCTGATTAAAAATCGTTTTTCCGATGCTGAAGAGGTCGGGGAAGCCCACGGCGATAGCCAGGCTGGAGTTTTTAGCCAGGTTCAGGTACTGGCTGGTCAAGGGGGGGATAATCACCCGCAGGGCCTGAGGGAGGATAATCAGCCGGAGGATTTGTCCTTCCCGCAGGCCCAGGGCCCGGGCGGCCTCAATCTGCCCCTTGCGCACCGAGAGGATGCCTCCCCGGACCACTTCGGCGATGAACGCGCCAGTATAGACCACCAGTCCGACCAGCAGGGCAGCGAACTCCGGGGTGAGGACGAAGCCCGCTTCGTAAGCAGGGCCGACGATTCGGGGACGTTCCACCGCCAGAGGGGGGCCCCATACTCTCCATCCGACCGTCGCGAAGAGGAGCCAGATGCCAATAGCCAACAGCCAGGCATATCCGGGCCGCCCGGTGGCATCCTGATACCGCCGCCGAACCCGCCAGACAATCCCCGCCGTGATCGTACCCAGCGCCAGAACGCCCAACCAGGGGAAAAACGCGGGGGTAGCGGAAAGCCCGGGCAAGGCCACCCCCCGCTGGCTGATGAGGATAAGGTTTCCGACCGTAAGACTCTCCTGGATGGGCGGCATTTTAAAGATGACCGCGTAGTACCAGAAGACCAGTTGGACCAGCAGGGGGGTATTCCGGATGAGTTCCACGTACACGGCGGCAATCTGACGGATCAACCAGTTGGGCGAGAGGCGGGCCACACCGGCGACCAGCCCCAGGAGGGTCGCCAGGAGGATGCCAACTCCGGTGACCCGCAGGGTGTTCAGGACGCCGACCAGGAAAGCCCGTCCGTAAGAATCACCGGGGTCGTAAGGGATCGGGGTCTCACCGATGTGGAAACCGGCTTCCAGGGAGAGAAATCCGAAACCGGCAGAGAGCCCTTTCCGTTGGAGGGCGTGGACCAGGTTGGAATAGAGAAAGCCGGCGACCAGGGCCACAAGCACGACAAAAAGGACCTGGGCAGCAATCTGGAGGATCCGTTCGTTGCGCCAGAAAGGTGTTGCGAAATGGGGCCGCATAGGTCTTTTTTGCAGAAAGGCCTCCCGCAGGTCGGGGGCCTGCGGGAGGCCAGGTCGGTTTCTACCGGAACGGCGGCGAGTAGAGCAACCCACCCCGGGTCCAGAGGTCGTTGACGCCGCGCGGCGTCAGACCCAGCGGGGTGAGGCTGCGGTCGTAAATCTCCCCGTAGTTGCCGACGTGCCGGATGATGCGGACAGTGAAGTCGTTGGAGAGCCCCAGTTGCTGGCCCAGGTCCCCTTCCAGGCCCAGGAAACGGCGGATTTCGGGTTTGTCGGTGGTCAGGAACTGGTCAACGTTCTTGGAGGTGATGCCGAACTCTTCGGCCTGGATGGTGGCGAAGACGGCCCATTTCACCACGTCAAACCAGCGGGGACTTCCGTGGGGGACGACCGGGCCGAGCGGCTCTTTGGAGAGCACCACATCCATAATGACGTGCTCGTCCGGGTTCTTGAAGACCGACCGCCGGGCGGCCAGTTGCGAGCGGTCGCTGGTCACGCCATCGCAGCGTCCCTCTTCGTAGGCGGCGTAGGTGGCGTCTATGTCCTCAAACACCAGCGGGGTGAAGGTGATGTTGCGGGCCCGCATCTGGTCGGCCAGATTCAACTCGGTGGTGGTGCCGGACTGGACGCAGATGGTGGCCCCTTTCAGGTCCTCCAGTTTCGTCGCGCCGCTGGCTTTGCGGACCATCATCCCCTGGCCGTCATAGAAGATGGTCGGGGCGAAGTCGCCCCAGGTGGCGTCCCGGCTGCTGGTCCAGGTGGTGTTGCGGATGAGGACGTCAATCTCACCGGTCTGGAGCGCCACGGACCGCTCGGCCGCGCTGAGAGGCCGGAATTCTACGGCGTTGGGGTCGTTGAACAGCGCGGCGGCCAACACGCGGCAATAATCGGCGTCAAAACCGGTGAACTGCCCGGTGGTCTTATCCAGATAACTGAAGCCCGGCAGGCCACCGTTCACGCCACAGATGATTTTGCCCCGTTGAAGGATCGCATCCAGCAACTCTTTCTGGGCTGGGGGAGGCGGCGGAGCGCCCTGAGCCGGCGTCTCCTGAGCGGGGGCTTTGCAGGCCGGGAGGACGAGCACGATGAGAGAAAGGCAAAGGATGATCGGGAGAACGCGACGCATTGTTTCCTCCTTTCCTGAAGCATGGAACGATAAGAGGTTCTGGGAGTTATGGGGAGCAGTACTGATGACCCAACTCTCACCCCCTTTCCTGCGGCGGCTGGCATTAAGAATATACCCCAGTTTCTTCCAGATGTCAAGACGGTCCTCACTCCTCCCGGGGCTTTTCAACGTTCTAATGCACTGAAGGGGATGGTTCATTTTCTCAACTTCTCAACGAAATCGGCGACACTTTGGAAGGAGGGGTGAGGGCAGGAAGTCCGCCGGCAAAACGTGTCACCGATTATGAACCATCCCAACATTGAAAAGCCCTGCACTCCTCCACCGCCGGAGACGGCAGGGAAGGGGTGAGAGCCCACCACCCCAGAAACTCCCGGTTTCCGGCGGGGCCCAGGAGAGGGGAGACCATCAGCCCCTGCAGGGTCAGCCCCAGGTCGGCGGCGGCGCGGATGACCTCCACCAGCACACGCCGGTGGACGGCCGGGTCCCGCACCACCCCGCCCTTTCCCACCTCCCGCCGTCCGGCCTCAAACTGGGGCTTGATCAGCGCGACGACCTGACCGGAAGGGTGGAGCCATCCCACCGCGCGGGGCAGGATCAGCCGGAGCGAAATGAAAGAGACATCTATGGTCACCAGGTGGACCGATTCCGGCAACCGCTCCAGGTAGCGGGCATTGGTGCGCTCCATAACCACCACGCGCGAGTCGCTGCGCAGGCGCCAGTCCAGTTGCCCGTATCCCACGTCTATGGCGTAGACCCGGGCTGCGCCGCGCCGGAGGAGGCAATCGGTGAAGCCGCCGGTGGAGGCCCCTACGTCGGCCGCGACCCATCCCCGCACATCTATCCCGAAGCCAACCAGCGCAGCCTCCAGTTTCTCCCCGCCCCGGCTGACAAATCTCGGCCGCGCGGTCAGCGTGACCGGCGTGTCGGGGGATACCAGGGTTCCGGGCTGGTCCACCACCTGGTCGGCCACGCGCACCTCGCCGGCACGGATCCACCGCTGGGCCTCGGCCCGGCTCCCGGCCAGCCCCCGCTCTACCAGCAATCGGTCCAGTCGGATTCGCTGGGTTCTACTCATCCGAAAGGGTACCTCTTCCAGGAATACTACTCCATCTGCCCCGGAACGTCAAATTCGGCGAATAATTCAGATATTTGTGGTCTTGACAAACGGGCAGTTTTGTGGTACAATTTGTTGGGAGCGCTCCCAAAAAGCGGGAAATTTCCGCCTCCATCCGGCCGAAAAGCGGCTTTTTTTAACGTGTCCCTTGAGAGCGCTCCCAAGAAAGGTGCGCATGCCTCCAACCCTGGAAGAGGTCGCCAAACTGGCCGGGGTATCTCGTTCCACCGTCTCTCGGGTGATCAATGAGCACCCCAACGTGCGCCCCGAGGTGCGTCAGCGGGTCTGGGAGGTCATTCGGCAGACCGGCTATCAGCCCCACGCCGCCGCCCGCAGCCTGGCTACCCGGCGCACCTGGGTCATTGGCCTGATCATCCCCCAGGCGGTCACCACCCTCTTCACCGACCCCTACTTCCCCATTCTGCTGCGGGGTATCGCCGATGTCTGCAACGCCCACAACTATCATCTGATGCTCTCCCTCTTCAGCCAGCGCCGGGTGCAGAACTCCCGCGCCTATCAGGACCTGTTGTATCAGCAGGTGCTGCGCGGCCGTCACCTGGACGGGGTGGTCGTCTCCTCGGCCCCGCTGGATGACCCCATCTTCCCCTGCCTCCTGGAGGACAACGTGCCCTTTGTCATCGTGGGCCGGTACCTCCACGAGCGAATCAACTACGTGGACGTGGATAACGTGGTCGGCGCGCGGATGGCGGTGGAGCATCTGCTGCGACTGGGGCATGAGCGGATTGCGACCATCACGGGCCCTCTGAATATGTGCGCCGGGCAGGACCGGCTGGAGGGATACCGGCAGGCGCTGGCGGCCCGGGGGATTCCGGTGGACGAGAACCTGATCGCAGAGGGCGACTTCAGCGAACAGGGAGGACGGGCGGCCATGCAGCGGCTGCTGCCCCACCGGCCCACGGCCGTCTTTGCCGCCAGCGATATGATGGCAGTCGGCGCATTGAAGACCCTCCGGGATGCCGGCCTGCGAGTCCCCGATGACATTGCGCTGGTCAGCTTTGACGATATCCCGCTGGCCTCTATGGTGGACCCGCCCCTCACCACCGTCCGCCAGCCCATAGAACAACTGGGGAGTACGGCGGCGGAATTGCTGATCAGTTTGCTGGAAAACCCCCAGGAGGAGACCGTTCACCGGATCGTCCTTCCGACCGAACTGGTCATCCGGGCTTCCTGCGGAGTCCGAGCCCGATCCCTGTGAGCATTTCGGTCACCAACAGAAAGGAGGGAAGTGCAGGGAAGGTATCCATAAAAACAGTCCATACCCCGTCATATCGTTCATCCCCAAATGAAGACAATAGGAGGAGAAAAAATGTCCCGGAAACTGACCTTCGTCATTCTGAGCGCCCTCGTCGTAGGGAGCCTCTTGCTGGCGGCCTGTCAGCCGCAGACGGTCACCGTGGTCCAGACGGTCCCGGTTAAGGAGACGGTCCCCGTCGTCATTACGCCCACGCCGGCCCCCTCACCGGTGGTCTATCCGCGCAACGAGACCCTCTATACCAGCGGGAAGCAGTGGGGCCCGCCCACCTCGTGGAACCCGCTCCAGCCCGGCGCCTACGCCATGGGGGTGATCGGCCTCTGCTACGAGACCCTCTTCCTCTTTGACCCCCTGAAGAACGAGTACATCCCCTGGCTGGCGGAGAGTGGGAAGTTCGTGAGCGATAAGGTCTACGAGGTGAAACTCCGCCAGGGCATCCAGTGGCAGGACGGCCAGCCCCTCACCGCTGCCGACGTCGTCTACACCTTTGAACTGGGCAAACTCCCGGGCGTCTACTACGGAGGGATGTGGGATCCCCAGCGGGGGTGGATGGAGAAGGTGGAGGCCGTGGACGACCTGACCGTCCGCTTCACCTTCAAGGAAGTCCGCTACCAGCAGTGGGGCAACACGCTCTACTCCATCGCCATCGTCCCCAAGCACGCCTGGGAGGGACGGTCCCAGGAGGACATCGTCAACGGCCCGAACCTGCCCCCGATGGGCACCGGCGCCTATATGTACGAAACCCACTCCGAGGACCGCATGGTCTGGAAGCGGAACGACAACTGGTGGGCGACGAAACTGCTGGGCCGCTCCGTGGCGCCCAAGTACATCGTGGACATCGTCAACCCCAGCAACAACGTGGCCCTGGGCCTGTTCCTCAAGGGGGAGATGGACCTGAGCAACAACTTCCTGCCCGGTATCGCCACCCTGGTGGAGGGCGGCTACGGCGTGAAGACCTGGTACGACGACCCGCCGTATATGCTCTCCGCCAACACGGCCTTCCTGTTCATGAACACCACCAAGAAGCCCATGGACGACCCGGCCTTCCGCAGGGCGATGGCCTACGCCGTCAACGTGGATGAAATTGTGACCAAGGTCTATGGCAACATCGTCCAGAAGGCCAACCCCACGGGCCTCCTGCCCACCTGGTCGCAGTACGTGGACCAGGCTGTGGTGGACGAACTGGGCTTCTCCTACAATCCCGACGAGGCCAAGCGGATCCTGGATGCGGCCGGGTACAAGGACGTGGACGGCGATGGCTTCCGGGAGGCCCCCGACGGCTCCAAGATCGCGCTGAAGATCATCGTGCCCTTCGGCTGGACCGACTGGATGGAGTCCATCCGGGTCATCGCGGCCGGCGCCCAGGCGGTGGGGATCAACCTGCAGCCGGACTTTCCGGACTTCGGTGGGTACTGGGAGCAGGTCCCCGGCGGCACCTTTGACATGGCCATCAACAACTTCGGCTCCAACCTGAGCGACACGCCGTGGACCTTCTACGGCTGGCTCTTCCGCAACCCCTTTGAGAAGATGATGTACAACGGGAACTTCGGCCGGTACAACAACCAGGAGGTCTTTGACCTGGTAGAGGAACTGGATAAGACCCCCAAGGAGCAGATGGGGGCCGTCATCTCCAAGATTCAGCGCATCCAGTTGACGGATATGCCGGCCGTGCCGCTGTGGTACAACGGTCTGTGGGCCCAGTGGAACGAGACCTACTGGACCAACTGGCCGTCCGCTGCAGAGGGGGCGCCCAAGTACCTGCCGTGCACCTGGAACGGTTACTGGAACATGACCGCCCTCCTGGTGCTCACCGAACTGAAGTCAGCCCAGTAGCCGCCGGTGGGTCGCCCCTCCCTCCCCTGGGGGAGGGGCGACTTTTCTCCGGGGGACAATGCGGCGGCGGCCTGCGGCCGCCGCCGCCATCCCCCCGGCCGCAGAGCCCATTTGCCATTTGCGGAGTTTGGAGGTAAACTGAAGGCGAGGCCCCGCACAGCCCGCTCCCCGTAGAACTCGCATAACGATTCAGCCTTCCTCACCCCACCCCCAGCGGCTACGCCGCTACCGGAGGGAGGGCCGCCGAAGACGGCGGGGGAGGGGTGAGGCTGGAAGGAGTCGCCGTGGGACGATACCTGGGACGAAAAATCCTCATCTACCTGCTCACCTTTTTCGTGGCCGTGACCATAGACTGGATGATCCCCCGTTTCATGCCGGGCGACCCGGTCTCCATTATGGTTGCCCGCATCGGGACGCGCCCTGAGGCCGCAGAAATCCTCCGCAGTTACTACATCAAGGCCTTCGGACTGGATGTCCCCCTCTGGCAACAGTACCTGAATTTCTGGAAAGCCCTCTTCCAGGGAGACCTGGGGGTCAGCACCTGGCTGTATCCTCAGCCGGTCATCGCGATTATCCGGCGGGCAGTTCCCTACGACCTCTTCATCCTCCTCCCGGCCATTCTCCTCAGCTGGTTTGCCGGAAACCAGGTGGGGGCGCTGGCCGCGCGGGCCCGCTGGCTGGATAACACCATCCTCCCCCTGGGCTACCTCCTGACCGCCACCCCCTATATGTGGCTGGCCATTGTCCTGGCCTGGTCCCTGGGCAATGTGGCGGGCGTTTTCCCCATCGCCGGTGCCTATAGTTTCGCCGTCCGTCCCCACCTCTCCCTCCGGTTCATCCTGGACCTGCTCCATCACTGGTTCCTGCCGTTTCTCTCGCTGTTCCTGGTGATGTTCGGCGGCTGGGCCATCGGCATGCGCAACATGATTATCTACGAACTGGAATCGGACTATTCCCGCTACCTGGAGGCGCTGGGCATCCCCCAGAACCTGATCCGGAAGTACGCCTTCCGCAATGCGATGCTCCCCCAGATTACCGGCCTGGCCCTCCAGTTGGGCGGTATTGTTGCGGGCGCCGTCGCTACGGAGGTCGTCTTTGCCTACCCGGGCATCGGCTACATCATCCTCAACGCCGTCCAGAATCAGGACTACTTCCTGCTCCAGGGGTGCTTCCTCTTCATCATCATCGGCGTCCTGCTGGCG
Source organism: uncultured Anaerolineae bacterium (assembly GCA_937942115.1). GTDB lineage: Bacteria > Chloroflexota > Anaerolineae > B4-G1 > DUEL01 > SpSt-77. The sequence continues at coordinate 18,519 of CALDFY010000067.1, forward strand.
AACTTCCTGATTGACCTGGTCTACGTGGTCGTGGACCCCCGGACGCGGCTCGGAATGACAGGGGAGTAACACCTGGAGGGCAAGTTTGTAGGACGGGCTTTCAGCCCAATGTGCTAACATTTGGGATTTGGAAGAATGTAGCGCAGGCCGCCAGGCCTGTATCCGCAGGCTAACAGCCTGCGCCACCGTAGCGCAGGCCGCCAGGCCTGTAGATGCAGGCTAACAGCCTGCGCCACCGCAGCGCAGCCGCCAGGCCTGTATCCGCAGGCGAACAGCCTGCGCCACCGTAGCGCAGACCGCCAGGCCTGTATCTGCAGGCTGACAGCCTGCACTACAGAAAAGTCAGTGCCATTGGGCTTTTAGCCCCTGGCGCAGGTATCGCAGGGTGAAGGGCAATGAGTCAAGAACAACC
>CALDFY010000068.1 GCA_937942115.1 uncultured Anaerolineae bacterium
TTCAACGCCTTTGGCAACGGCGGCCGCGACGGCTCTGGCGCCGGCTCTGGGACGTTTGAGCCGCCCAACGCCGTCGCGCCGGCTCCGCCGCCCCCGGCCCTGCGGCGTCACTGGGCGCTGCAGAGGGTTTCGTAGAGCCGAACCGTGGCCGGAGAGGGCTCCACCTGCAATTCGTCCCGCAGCCGCTGGACGCAGCGCGCGTAGACCCGGGCCGCCTGTGCCCGACGGCCCGTCCGGGCGTAGGCCAGCATCATCCACCGGTACGCCGACTCCCAGCAAGGGTCGCGGGCCAGCACCTCCTGGCAGAGAGCCAGGACCTCTTCCCAGGCCTCCTTCTGGGCCAGCCGTTCCGCTACCCGGTCGGCGGTGCGCAGATAGAGGGCTACCAGCCGCTCCCGCTCCTCGCTGCACCAGTCCTCGTAGAGACACTCCTCCAGATAGTCCCCCCCGTAGAGGGCCAGCGCCCTCCGGTACCGCTCCAGTGCTCCCTCCGGGTCCCGTTCCAGGAGACGGTCGCCCTCGGCGATGAGCGCCTCCAGTTCCTCCACGTCCAGCCGGAGGTCGGCGCCAGGGCGCAGGCCGTAGCGGGAGCCGTCCCGGGCGATGTAGGCGGAGGGGACTCCCTCCGGTCGGTTCGGCTCCAGGACCTTGCAGAGGGTGCTGAGGGCCACTTTGAAGTCCCGTCGGGCCGTCTCCGGGTCCAGGTCGGGCCAGAGCATCTCCAGAATCTGGTCCCGGTCCAGCATCCGGCGCCGGTAGGTGAGAAGGACCTGGAAGAGCCGCCGGGCCTTCTCCCGCCGCCAGTCCGGCGGGGCAATCTCCTGCCTCCCTCGCCAGACCCGGAACTCCCCCAGCGTCTGAACCCGCAACTGATAGCCGGGGTGGAACTCCACATTTTCCAGGCCCAGGGCGCGCAGCAGCCGCTCCGCACAGGCGCGGTGGATGTCGGCCCGCCGGGCATAGACCAGCAGCGGGACACTCATCCGGGGGTCGGGCGGAGCCAGGAGGGGGGCGCGGGTGAAGAGGTAATCGTAGCCCCAGGTGTGGACCAGCCGCAGGAGTTCCTCCAGGTCCCGCCGGAGCCGGGCCTCGTCCCCCGTCCGCCACCAGACCTGGCAGAGCCATAGCCGGGCGACGGCTTCGCCGTAGGGGTCGCTGCACTCCCGGAAGGCGATGAGGGCGTCCGTCAGCCACTCCAGCGCGCGGGGGAACTCGCCCGCCAGGGTATACCCGGCGCCCAGGGAGACGCGGATGAGGGCGGTGATCCACTCGTCTCCGGCCTGCTGGGCGATGGCAACCCCCTGGCGGGCCGCCTCGGCGGCCGAGTCCAGTTCCCCCTGGAAGCCGTGGGCCCGGCAGAGCCCCCAGAAAGCCTCCACCTTGAGGCGGGGGACCGCCAGGCTCTCGCCGATGGCGATGGCTTCCTGGTAGCACCGGCAGGCCTGAGCGTATCCCTGGGGGTCATCCCGGATCAGCCAGGCGTGCCCCTGCCGCATGTAGCCGACGGCGGTCACGAAGGGAGAATGCAGGAGTTGGCCCCGCTGCGTTCCCTCCACCGCGCAGCGGTACGCCTCCTCCGCCTCGCCCTGGAAGGCCAGGATGAGGGAGAGGAGCAGGAGCGTCTCCCGATGGGCGCGGGGGCGGAGGACCGGCTCCCGTCGCTCCCGCTCCGCCTGCTCCTCCAGCACCCGGCGCGCCTCGTTCATCCGACCGGTCCGCAGCAACACCCGGACGGCCAGTTCGGCCTCTCCGGGCCCCTCCTCCCGCAGGGCGCGGGCCTGAGCGCGCAGTTGCTCCGCCTCCTCCGGCCGGCCCAGGTTGAGCCGGTTCTCCGCCAACAGTTCCAGCAGCCGGGCCCGGCTCTCCCGGTCCTCCTGGCCGTCGGCGAGACGGAGGGCCTCCTGGAGGATGTGCTCGGCCTGGGCGGGATTGACGGTATCCAGGTAGACGCGCGCCTGTCCCCGCAGGGCCTGCCCTGCGCCCCGCAGGTCGTTCCGCAGACGGTACCGCTCTTCCGCCTGCTTGTACCAGCCCAGAGCCTCGTTGAAACGGCTGCGCAATCGGGCGATGTCCCCCAGATAGACCAGTAATGCCGGATGGGCCTCCAGCATTTCGGGGGGGAGGGCGCCGATCCAGAGGGCCAGCGTATCCAGGCGTCCGGCCTGGACCATTTCGCGGCCCAGGTGCTCCAGAATCGCCGCAGCGCGTTCAAATTCCTGCGCGGCCAGAAAATGGTGGACCGCTTCCGCCCGGTCGCCCAGTTCCAGGAAACACTGCGCGGCACGTCGGTGAGCCCGACGCGCCTCCTCCGGAGGTAACTGCTGGCAGAGGAACTCCTGAAACAGGTGGTGATAGCGGACATGCCCTTCGCCCAGGTCCACGACAAAGAGCCCGTTCTCCACCAGGTGCTCCAGCATGCGGGCACTGTCGTCCGTCTCCCGCAGGCGGTCGCAGAGGGCAGGCGTCATTTCCCGGAGAACGGCCGTGGCGAGGAGAAAGTCCCGGACCGGGGGCGGCTGTTGCCGGAGGACTTCCTGGGCCAGGTAGGAAAAGAGACTCTCCGTCGGTCCGACGATGCGCTTCAGGGCCTCCGAGACGTTGGCGGCCCCCCGGCTGTGGAGCATCTGCCAGACCAATTGGAGGGCGATG
>CALDFY010000069.1 GCA_937942115.1 uncultured Anaerolineae bacterium
TGGACAGTACCGGGAAACGCACGGCGGTGGTCATTAGCCTGGAGGAATGGGGGGAACTGTGGGAGGATTTCTACGACGTGCTGGTGTCCGAGGCGCGGAAGGGTGAGCCTGTAGTGGAAGCAAATCACGTTTCACGCCACACGGAGCACGAGATACACAATACTTCTCACCGGGGGAACGGATGACCGACAACGTCAGGACTCCGACTTCTCGCTCCATTCTGGTCGTCGGCGCAGGGATCGGCGGGATGCAGTCGGCGCTGCTGCTGGCAGAGGCCGGCTACCCGGTCGTCCTGGTGGATAGCGCGCCCGGCATCGGCGGGTCGCTTCACCTGCTGGACCGGACCTTCCCGACCGATTCCTGCGGTATCTGCTATATGGTCCCGGGGCGCCCGGCCTACTGCCCCACCATTGAGTGCGACCTGCACCCCAATATCACGGTTGTCCCCTACACCGACGTGGTGGGGCTGGAGGGGGAGCCGGGCGCGTTCACCGTCCGTCTCCACCACAAGCCCCGCTACGTTATCCCGGAGCGGTGTATCCTCTGCGGGGAGTGCGCGCGGGTCTGCCCGGTAGAGCGGCCGGGCCTCTACGAGGGTGACCTGGCGAAGGTCAGGGCGATCTACCGCCCGCCGCTGCGGGCCATCCCGCCGGCCTACGTCATTGACATGTCGGTCTGCACCCGATGCGGGAAGTGCGTGGAGGTCTGCCCGACGGAGGCCATTGACCTGGACATGCCGCCCACGGAGAGCCAGGTGCAGGTGGGGGCGGTCATCCTCAGCCCGGGCTTTGAGCCCTTTGACGCCCGCCTGAAGGGGGAGTTCGGCTGGGGATACTACCCGAACGTCCTCACCAGCATCCAGTTTGAGCGGATGGTCAGTTTCGCCGGCTCCACTGGCGCCCACATCCTTCGCCCGTCCGATAGAAAGCGGCCGCGCCGTATCGCCTTCATCCAGTGCGTCGGCTCGCGGGATATGTCTATCGGCCGGGGGTACTGTTCGTCCGTCTGCTGTATGCACACGGCCAAGCACGTGCGGGTGGTCAAGGCGCTGGAGCCGGATACCGAGATCACCGTCTTCTTTATGGACATCCGGACCTACGGGAAGGACTACGAGACCTATTTTGAGGAGACGAAGGCCCTCCCCGGCGTGACGTATCGCCGTTGCATGGTCTCCGCCGTCCAGGAGCGCCCGAAGACCCGCAACCTGCTGCTGAAAACGGTCGCCGAGGACGGGACGGTCGGGGAGGAGGAGTTTGACCTGGTGGTCCTGGTGGTGGGATTCGGCGCGCCGCTGGGGGTGCAGGCGCTGGGCCGGGCGCTGGGCGTGGAACTGAACGAATACGGCTTTGCCGTGACGGACCCCTTCGCGCCGGAGGCGGCGGGGCGGCCCGGGGTGTTTGTCGCTGGCGCGTTCCGGGAGCCGAAGGACATCCCGGAGACGGTGGTGGAGGCGTCGGCGGTGGCGGCGGCGGCCCTCACCCTATCCCCAACTCCCTCCTCTCTTCTGACTGAGGGTCAGGAGAGGGAAGAGGGTCGGGGGATGGGTGAGGAGCGCGACGTCACCTGGGAGTGGCCGCGCGTGGGGGTCTTCCTCTGCGACCATCGCGGGGAGATCGGCGAGGTGATTGACCTGGAAGCGGTGGCCGAAGAGGCCCGCGCGCTGCCCAACGTCGGCTGGGCCCAGGTCTTCGGCGACGGCCTCTCCCGCCAGGGGATGGAGGAGATGGCCCGCATTGTGCGGGAGGAGCGGCTGAACCGGGTCGTCATCGCCGGATACACCGACATCCGCCGGGCGGAGTCCTTTGAGGAGATGATGCGCGCCGCCGGCCTCAACCCCAACCTGCTGGAACTGGTCAACCTGCGGGGGGAGGTCGCCGGGGCCCACGCCCGCAATGGTCGGGTCGCCACGGAGAAGGCCCGGGAACTGGTGGCGATGGCGGTGGCGGGCGCAATCCGACGGGAGCCCTTCCGGCCGTCGGCGGAGCCGCTGAGCCGGCGGGTGTTGGTGGTCGGCGGCGGACTGGCCGGGATGACCGCTGCGCTGACCCTGGCTGCCCTGGGGCATCCGGCCGACCTGGTGGAGCGGACGGAGGCGCTGGGCGGCCAGTTGCGGGACCTGCGTCTGATTCTGGGCGGCGGAGACCCGCAGGCCGCGCTGGCGTCGCTTCTGGAGCGGCTGAGCCACGAGCCGCGCGTCCGGGTGCTTCTGGGGACGGAGGTCCGGGCGGTCTCCGGTCGGCTGGGGCAGTTCCGCGCCCGTCTGGCCGGGCCGGAGGGGGAGCAGGAGGAGACGTACGGGGCGGTCATCGTCGCCACCGGGGGCCGGGAGGTCGTCCCGACAGAGTACCTCTACGGCCAGGATCCGCGCGTCGTGACCCAGCGGGAACTGGAAAAGATGCTGGCGGAGGGGAAGGAGGTCCCGTCCGACGTAGTCATGATTCAGTGCGTGGGGTCGCGGGAGCCGGGGCGGCCCTATTGCAGCCGCATCTGCTGCACCAAGGCGGTGGTCAACGCGCTGGCGATCAAGGAGCGCAACCCCGGGGCGCGGGTCACCGTCCTCTACCGGGAGATGCGGACATACGGGTTCCGGGAGGACGCGTACCGGCTGGCGCGGGAGAAGGGCGTGGTCTTTCTGCGCTATGAGTTGCCGGATAAGCCGCAGGTGACGGCGGGCCCGGATGGCCTGCAGGTCCGGCTGGTGGAGCCGATTGCCGGGGAGGAGGTGGTGCTTCCGGCAGGGTTGCTGGTGCTCAGCACGGGGATTGAGCCGAACGACAATCGGGCGCTGGCCGGGGCGCTGGGCGTGCCGGTGGACGAGTACGGCTTCTTCCGGGAGGAGCATCCCAAGATGCGGCCGCTGGACTTCACCCGGCGGGGGATTTTCGTCTGCGGGCTGGCCCACTCCCCGCGCGCGGCCGATGAGACGATTCTGATGGCCCGGGGGGCGGCTATGCGGGCGGCGACGCTGTTGGCCCAGGGTCAGGTGGAGGTCGTCCGGACGGTGGCGCGGGTGAACACCCGGCTTTGCTCCGCCTGTGGGCTCTGCGTGGAGGCGTGCCCGTATGGGGCGCGGGTGCTGGAGCCGGGCGGCCCATATGCTGAGGTGATAGAGGCGCTGTGTATGGGCTGCGGCGTCTGCGCGATGGTCTGCCCGAACAAGGCCACCCAGCAGGTCGGCTACGCCGTGCGCCGGGTCTATGAGATGGTGGATGCGGTGATTTGAGGCAGGACGCAGATAAACGCAGGTTATCGCAGACTGAATGGCTGTGGGTTTGGAAATGACCGATGACGAACTGATCGTCCTTCTGGCGGACGGTCGGCGGATTGGAGTGCCCCTGGTGTGGTACCCCCGTCTGTTTTACGCGACTCCCGAGGAACGGCGAAACTGGCGGTTGCTGGGTGGC
>CALDFY010000070.1 GCA_937942115.1 uncultured Anaerolineae bacterium
GCGTTAACTTAAGGCTGGCTTCGGCTCTCCGCTTCCCGCCGCCTCGGGCGCCGATGGGAAATCGGCCTCCCCTGGGGGCAACCGCGAGGGTTGCCCCTACGCTTTGCGCCAGGCGTCAACCTGCGTTGATGCTTCCCTGAAAGGACGGCGCAGGCCGTCCTCTGGCCGGAGGCCCAGGGAGGCTGACTTTCAGTCAGCGCCCGAGGCGGCGACCCAACTGGCGCAGCCCCTTAAGTTAACGCATATGCCCCTTACCCCTCCCCCTCTCCCGCTCGCCTTTCGGCGGCAGAGGCCTTACCCCTCCCCCGAACGAAGTTCGGGAGAGGCCTCACCCCTCCCCCAGCCCCGCCCCTCTCCCGAACGAAGTTCGGGAGAGGGGAGGGGAGAAAGGAGGGGGATTTTGGGGCGGGCGGCTTCGCCGCCCGCCCAAAAACCCCCTTTCTTCACCCCCCCCTGTCCCCAGAGCGGAGCGATGGGGAGAGGGGGGCAAGGGGGGTGAGGGGCAAAGAAGCCCGCCGCCCGCCCAGGACAAGAGGGGCGCGAAAAAACCTACACTTGTGAGGGGGATAAAGGGGGGTAGGGACAAAAGGGGCCTTCTTGCCAGTATACGGCATTCCTTAAAACTCCAAATGTTCGCACCATTGGGCTGTTGGCCTGCATCGGGCGGACAGCCTGTGCCCCGCCAAAGGCGTGTCGCTTTGGTTACCGTCTTGTTTCAGGTCGGTAAAAGGGTGTTTCGGGGCCGGTTAGCCAGTTGCCTTTTGCTCCATTTGCGATACAATTTTAACCGTAGCGCAAGCGTCGGTTTTTGCAGAAAAGTCCACTTTGGGAAAGGGGTATGGAGTCTGTCCCTCTGCTGCGCGGGAAGCGCATCCTCCTGGGCGTCACCGGCGGCATCGCCGTCTACAAAGTCTGCATCCTGGCCAGCCACCTGACCCAGATGGGGGCCGAGGTGGATGTGGTGATGACCGAGGCCGCCACCCGCTTCGTCTCCCCGCTGACCTTTGAGGCGTTGACCGGCCGTCCGGTCTACGTGGATATGTGGCGGACCGGCGGAGCCGGCCTGCCGACTCACATCGCCCACGTCGGACTGGCCCACGCCGCCGACCTGCTGGTGGTTGCCCCGGCCACGGCCAACACCATCGCCAAACTGGCCTGGGGACTGGCGGATAATCTCCTCTCCACCCTGGCCCTGGCGGCGACCTGTCCGGTCCTCCTGGCGCCGGCGATGGACGCCGGGATGTGGGGCCACCCGGCCACCCAGGCCAACGTGGCCACATTGCGGGCGCGCGGGGTCCACTTCGCCGGACCCGTCCGGGGCCGGATGGCCTCCGGCCTGGAGGGGGAAGGGCGGATGATGGAACCGGAGGAGATTCTGGGCCACATCCGGCGGGTGCTGGGCCTCCAGGGCCCCCTGGCGGGTCGGAGGGTCGTTGTCACCGCCGGGCCGACCCGGGAGTTCCTGGACCCTGTCCGCTTTATCTCCAACCCGTCCTCCGGCAAACAGGGCTTCGCCCTGGCCCAGGCGGCCCTGGACCGGGGGGCGGACGTCACCCTGATCACCGGCCCGGTCTCACTGACGGCCCCCGTCGGCGCCCGCCGGGTGGACGTCACCACGGTGCAGCAGATGCTGGACGCGGTGCTGGAAGCGGCCACCGACGCAGACGCCCTGCTGATGGCCGCCGCCGTCGGCGACTATCGTCCGGCGACCGTCTCCGAGCACAAAATCAAGAAGACCGCCGACCTGACCCTCCGCCTGGAGCGGACGCCGGACATTCTGGCGGCGGTCGCCCGGCGGCGGGCCGAAACCGGCTTCCCGCGCGTCGTCGTGGGCTTCGCGGCCGAAAGCCAGGACCTTCTGGAAAACGCGCGGGCCAAACTGGAGGCGAAGGGGCTGGACCTGATCGTCGCCAACGACATCACCGCCGCCGATGCGGGCTTCGCCGCCGAGACCAACCGGGTGGTGCTCCTGGACCGGGAGGGTGGGGTGGAGGAGTTGCCGCTGATGAGCAAGGCCGCCGTCGCCGAAGCCGTCCTGGACCGGGTGACGCGCCGGCTGGCCGGGTCGTAAGGAGAAACCCAATGACGGATACAGTACTGATCGCGTATAAAACCTATGCCGGTTCCACCGGCGAAGTGGCGGAATGGATCGCCTCTGTTCTGCGCGAAGAGGGGATCCCGGTGGAAGTGCGCCCTCTGCGGGAGGTCCGCGATGTGCGTCCCTATCGGGCGGTAGTTCTGGGCGCCCCGATGCGTCGGTTCCGCTGGGAGCCGGAGGTGGTGAAATTTCTCAAGAAGCATCGCGAAGCGTTGGGCCGGATTCCTGTTGCTTACTTCACCGTTTCTCTGACGATGCAAGAGGATACCGAGGACCGTCGCCGCCTGGTGGAATCCTGGATGAAGCCAGCGCGGGCTATCGTGCCGCCGGTGCGCGTGGGCCTCTTCGCGGGCCGAATGGACTACAGTAAATTATCGCCCATTGACCGGTTCATCATCCGAAACCTGATGAAGATACCGGAAGGGGATTATCGGGACTGGGACGCCATCCGGGCCTGGAGCCGGGAGTTGGCCGGAGTGCTGAAGGAACGGAGTTGAGGAGGAACTCATTGGCAACTTTCACTTCCCCGTTGCGCCGTCTGCGGGACGAGATGGAGGCCGCGACCTCCGTCTGTACCTTTCTGGACCACGCGGCCATTTCTCCGCTCCCCCGCCGGGTGCGGGACGCGATGGTCCGCTATCTGGATGACCGCCGGGTCACCTTCGGGTGGATAGACCGGGACGAGGAGGGCATCCCCGACCGGCTGCGGAAGACGGTGGCCCGTCTCATCAACGCCACGCCGGAAGAAATTGCCATCGTCCAGAACACCAGCCACGGCCTCAACCTGGTGGCCCAGTCCCTTCCCTTCCGCCCCGGCGACAACATCATCTTCTGCGACATAGAGTTTCCCTCCAACGTCTACCCCTGGATGCTGCTGGAGCGGCAGAAGGGGGTGGAGGCCCGCTGTATCCCCCACGACCGGGGCGGCCTGACGGTGGAGGCGCTGGAGGCCCACGCCGACCGGCGCACCCGCGCTGTCGCCGTCAGTTCGGTGGAATTCCTCACCGGCTTCCGGACCGACCTGGCGGCAATCGGGGAGTGGTGCCGGGCGCATGGGGCGTATTTTATCGTGGACGGCATCCAATCCCTGGGGGCGGTCCCGATGGATGTGCGCGCGTACGGCATAGACTTTCTGGCCGCCGGAGGTCCCAAGTGGCTGATGGGGCCGGTGGGGGTGGGTTTCCTCTACTGCCGCCGGGAGTTGCTGGAGGAGATGTCGCCCCCGATGGCCGGGTGCATCAGTGTCGTGGGCTGGGAGGACTGGCGGGACTACAACCTGACCTTCCTGCCCGATGCCCGTCGGTTTGACCTGGGCGGCCCCAACCTGGTGGGGATGACCGGACTGATGGCGGCGATAGAGTTGCTCCTGGAGACGGGGATAGAGAACATTCACCGCCACACCCTCTATCTGACCGATGTGCTGATCGCCGACCTGGAGCGGCGGGGATACCGGGTCGTGAGCAACCTGGACCCGGCCCACCGGTCGGCGATCGTCTCGTTCGCGGTCTCGGGGGACGTGCGCACCGCCCATGCCCGCCTGCGGGAGGCGAAGGTCGCCGTCTCCCTGCGGGAGTCCTATCTTCGCGTCAGCCCCCATGGCTACAACACCGAAGAGGAGGTCCTGCGGGTCGGAGAAGTGCTGGGGATGAACGGCGACGGGTAGGGGGCGACCTTCATTCGCCCACTCCCGCCGCCTTCGCCTGGCCCGAAGAGCCGGGGGAGGGGTGAGGCCGCAGGGGCAACCCTTGCGGTTGCCCCCTTCGGGCAGGGGCAAGCCCTGCCCCTACAATGCGGTTGCCCCATTAGGGGCAGGGGCAAGCCCTGCTCCTACAGTGCGGTTGCCCCATTAGGGGCAGGGGCAAGCCCTGCTCCTACAATGCGGTTGCCCCATTAGGGGCAGGGGCAAGCCCTCCTCCTACAATGCGGTTGCCCCATTAGGGGCAGGGGCAAGCTCTGCCCCTACAATGCGGTTGCCCCCTTCGGGCAGGGGCAAGCTCTGCCCCTACAATGCGGTTGCCCCCTTCGGGCAGGGGCAAGCACTGCCCCTACAATGCGGTTGCCCCCT
>CALDFY010000071.1 GCA_937942115.1 uncultured Anaerolineae bacterium
AGGGGGGCAAGGGGGGGGAGGGGCGAAGAAGCCCGCCGCCCGCCCAGAACAAGAGGGGCGCAAAAAACCTACACTTGTGAGGGGGCAAGGGGGGATGAGGGGGGCAAATTTCACCTCAGACGATTGCCCAAATAATTTGTCAAACTGCAAAATCTTGCACCACAGGTTTCTGGGCAGGAGGCGATAGGGCAAGATGAATCTTGCGCTACGAGTTTCTGGGCGGGTTCCGGCTACCCGGTGCTCTCCTCAATCAGCAGTGCGCGGGCGAAAATCAGGAAGCCGGTGTGGGCCACCATCCGGTCCTCCGGGCGGAAGCGGGCAGAGACGGCCTTATAGGGCCGCAGCAGAATCTCCTCTACCTCCACCAGCCCCCACCGGGGCGATTCCAGCGCCTCCAGCAGGCGCGTGACCTGATTGGCAGTAGGCAGAAGGGAGCCCAAATACCCGCCGTTCACCAGCGCCGCGTGGGCCTGTTCCAGATAGTCCCAGGGGTTGGGCAGGTCCAGGAACAGCGCGTCCACGTTGACCTCGTCAAACCCTTCCGCGATGTCGCGAATCTTGAACTCCACCACATCGGCCAGGCCCAGCCGTTCCAAGTTGCGGCGGGCCAGTTGCTGCATCTCCGGACGGACTTCGTAGGAATAGACCCGTCCATCCGGGCGGACAGCGTGGGCCAGCACGGCCGTCAGCGCGCCGCTGCCGCTCCCCGCCTCCACCACCCGGGAGCCCGGCCCGATGTTCATCTTCAGCAAAATGTACCCGGCCTCTTTGGGATAGACAATCTGGGTGGTGCGACGCAGGCGCAGAATCAGGTCGTGGAGCGAAGGCGTCAGGAGCAGGAACGGCTGTCCCGTATGAGAAGCCACCTGGCTCCCCCAGGGCCGGCCAATCAGATCGTCGTGGGCCAGGACACCCCGGTGGGTGTGGACGCTCTGTCCCGGCTCCAGCCGGACAATCTGCCAGCGACGGTCCGGGCCCATCAGCAGGGCCAGGTCACCCGCCCGGGCACGGGAGAGAGGTTTCTCGGAACGCCACTCCGCTGCGCTCCGTGGTTGACTACAGACGGGTTTCTCGGCCATCGCGCTCAACTCCGCTGCGGGGCTGACTACGAGCAGACGCCACTCCGCTGCGCTCCGTGGCTGACTACGAACGGACGCCACTCCGCTGCGCTCCGGGGCTGACTACGAACAGACGCCACTCCGCTGCGCTTCGTGGCTCACTACGAACGGCTGCGGGGCTGACTACGAACAGACGCCACTCCGCTGCGCTCCGGGGCTGACTACGAACAGACGCCACTCCGCTGCGCTCCGTGGCTCACTACGAACGGCTGCGGGGCTGACTACGAACGGACAGGTTTATCCTCCGGCAATCAGATGGATCACCCGTACATCGGCCCCATCGGGAATCAGGCGGGTGGAGAACTCCTCCTCGGAAATGACCTCCCCATTGATTGTCACGACAATGGCCGGGAAGGTGTAGCGGAAGCGGCGAAGGAGTTCCGTCACCGTCAGCCCTGGCTCCCATTCTATTTCGTCTCTGTTGTTGACCCGAATGAGTCCCATGGCAGGATGCAGGATGCAGGATGCAAGATGCAGGATGCAAGATGCAGGATGCAAGATGCAGGATGCAAGATGCAGGATGCAGGATGCAAGAGGCAAGATGAATCTTGCGCTACAGTGTCAACGATAGATGAGAAATTGAGGGAACAGGCCCAGGGTCACGGCGCCGAAGGAGGCCAGCGCCAGCCAGAGGTCGGTCAGTGTCATCGCCCGGCGCGCCGGTATGCCCGACTTCAGAGAGACCGGAAGCATCCGCAGAAATCCCACCACCGGCCCGACCGAGGCCAGGAGCAACGCCGCCACCATCAGCGGTTGTTCCTGAAACAGGAGCCGGTATAACCCCCAGCGGGAGACGAAACCCACCGTGGGCGGGAAACCGGCCAGGGAAAGCAGGCCCGCCACCGCCGCCACCGCCCCCCACGGCGAGACTTCGGGCTCTGCCAACTTTTGCCCCGCGCCGATGGCAGCCAGTCCGGCGGCCATCGTCAGCACTCCCCAGGTACGGGTGAGCATCATCGCCCGCTCCAGTTCCAACCCCAGCGCCTCCCCCCTCCCCAGCGCCAGCACCAGCATGCCCGTATCCAACATCACTGCGTACCCCAGCAGCGCCCCCCACCCCCGCCGGGTCGTACCCAGCAATCCGCCGATAACGGCCGTCCCAATCCCCAGTACGGTCAGGGTAGATGACCAGTACGGAGATTGGCCCAGCCAGGGGTAGGTCCGCAGGTAGTCCAACAGGAGGAACCACACCGTCCCGCTAACGGCAGAGAAGATGAGAGCGACGGCCAGCGGCGATTCTCTTCGGGCCAGCGCCGGCACCCAGGGGTGAAACGGGACCAGTCCCAGCATCAAGGCGAACGAGAGGCCGATCAGCAAACTGGCAGTGGAGAGCAATCCGGTCTGGTCGGGCGTCAGGGCGTACATATCCAGCAGCCAGTGGGCAACCAGGGGGCCGGGTAGGGCCAGGACGCAGAAGGTCAGATAGCGCGCGCCCCCCACCCCCCCGTGCAGGAGAAGGACGGAAAGGGCAACCGCCAGTTCCAGAATCAGCATTGCGTAGACCAGGGGGCGGACGACCAGCGCGGCCGCCAGGAGCCCCAGTACCCCCAACCCAATGGGGGCGTAGAGTTCCCCGGACTCCAGGGGCCATGCCAGCAAAAACAGGGCCGCGCCGATCAGGAAAAGGAAGGTCAGCGCCGTCTGGGCCAGGGAGCCGACGAGGATAGAACGGCCGAAAACGGTTACCCCCCCGCCGATGGCCAACTCTCGCCCCCACAGGACAAACGTCCGGTCCATCGGGATCAAAGCCATTCCGAATCCCAGTGCGGCCGAGACGAGCGCGGCCAGCAGAAGCGCCACACCCCGCCGACGGCGCAGGATGTACGTCGGGATAACCGTCAACAGCAATAGCCCGATCCCAATCAGAGATAGCATCCGCACCCCTTTATCCGGCTCAGGCCAGCGCCAGATACGCCACTGCCAGGGTCATCAGAAACTGCACCAACCCCACCAACCCGGCCACCACCAGGCTGGGCTCCAGAGCGCCAAAGAAAAGGTCAAACCCGTTCAGAAAGACCAGCAGTCCCAACCCCACCTCCAGGGGCTCCTCCGCCATCCCTGCCAGAAAAAGTCCGACCAATCCCAGGAGGTAACAGGCCAGGCCAACGAGAGCGGGCACCTGAGGCAACGGAAAGCGAAGCGACCCCGCGTAGGCCGCCAGCAGGGCCGCACCCAGGGCCAGGGCCCGCAGAGGGGCATCGTCCGACCATCGGAGGAGCCGCCGGAAGAGGTTTCTCCATCGGGGCGGCGTTGCGGCCCCTTCAGAGTCCCCTCCACCGGCCCCGTTGTCCCTCCCACCCCCATCGGCCCCGGCAGTCGTCCATCCGGCGGCCCCCAGGGCCAGACAGACCACCGCGCCGATCAGCAGTTTCACCAGGACGACCTCAGGCCGGATGATTTGCGTGTGGAGGACACCCACAACAAAGTACATCACCGCCATCCCGACGACCTGGAACAACCAGCGACGGGCCACCAGCACCAACGCCAATGCCGCGATCAGTCCCCCCATGGCCAGGGGCGCGGCCAGAGCGGATATTCGTTCCACCCACTCCAGGAAAGTCCCCATCAGCGCCTCGTCACCAGGACCAGAATGAGCAGGAAGGTCGCCAGTGCCCAGAGAACGGCCCCCGGCCCTTCGGCAACGTCAGCCACCGTATCCAGAAAACCGGTCAATCGGCCCAAACTATTGATCAGGAGTCGTCCAGCCCATTCCGGGCGGAGGGCCTCTGCGACCGCCGGCAGCGACCTGGGACGCGCCCAGGGCCTGAGAAACTCCAGCGCGAGCCATCCGCCTCCCAGGAGCATACCGGCAACCCAGGCCCCCCACCCCATCGGGGTCGGGGCAACCTTCGGCGCAGCGCCCCAGGCCAGGACCAGAGTGACGGCCGGAATCGCCAGACCGGCTCCCTGAGCAATGGTCGGAAGCAAACCGACCGGTTCCTCCTGCGCCATTTGCCTCCGGACTTCCTTCGCCACCGCCGCCGTCAGCAGGGCCTGCCCCAGGGGAAACAAAACGGCCGTCCGCACATCCGGCGGGGAGAGAATCCCCCCCGCAGCCAGCGGAGCGGCCAGAAGCGCCAGTCCGCCCAAAGCGGAGGCCGCCGCCCATCCGGGAGCCGTCTTCTCCCACCCTCGCCCCAGGTAGAGAAGGGAGAGGCCCAGCATCCAGGCCGTCCCTCCCGCCGTCCATGCGGCACCCGCTGCGTGGCCGGCGCGCAGGCCGGCCCAGAGCACACCTCCCGCCGCTGCCATCCCAACCCAGAGCGTCCTCTGGTCCGGGTCCGTCACCGCCCAGGCCAGGAATCCGCCGACCCCAAAGGTCGCCACCGCCAGCGTCTCCAGTATCACTCCACCGGGGATAGAGATTCCGGCCTGCCAGGACATCCGGGTCAGCAAGCCCCAGGCCAGCAACGGCTCCAGGAGCAGGGCAACGGTCAGCGGGCGACCCCGCCGCATTTCGGCCGGAACGGTGAAGTGGAACGGATAGATGCCCAGCCGGACCAGGGCTGCCAGTAGAAGAAAAACGCCTCCCCAGCCGTCCGGCGCCATCAGCGGCCACGAGAGTCCACTCCCGGTCTTTTCCAGCGCGAGCGCGCTCATCCACAGCAGGGCTGTCGCCAGGACTCCGCTTCCCACTCCCCACGCCACCCGTTCGCCGGGGAGGCCCGCCGACGCCATACCGATTCCCCAGGCCAGGTCAAAGCCCGCCCAGGCCAGCAGGACCGTCAGCAAGTTCTCTCCCCAGAGGGCACCCAGGCCAAAGGCCAGCATTGCCAGAACGGCCGCACCGATGGCCGAACGCACGATTTGCGGGCGGCCCATCTGGACCAGTGCGCTGCCGGCCACCGCGCCGGCCCAGGCCATAGCCAGCGGCCATACGGCACGGTCCGCCAGCAGAACGGGGAAGGTGCCGAAGAGGGACAGAGGTTGCCAGAGGGAAAGGAGAAACGGCCGGGGGTCCTCCCAGGGTGAGAACAGGACACCCAGAAACGAAAGCCCCGCTCCCAACGGCACCACGTAGCGCCGGTACGGTCGCAGGGGGTGAACGGAGGATACCGTCAGCAAGACCAGCAGCCCGCACAGGGGTGCCGTCAGTGCAAGAATCGGTGCGAAGGGCATCGGCCTTCAGGTTTCCTTTAATGCCAGGTTGACAGGTCTCTATTTTAGCATAGGAAAGAGGTTTGGACAATCCGACCAGGGCTTTTCAATGTTCCAACCTTCGTTTGGGAGAGGGGTCGGGGGTAAGGGCGGGGTTTTGCGGCGGCCTTCGGCCGCCGCACCCCCCACCCCCGGCCCCCATATGCGTTAACTTAAGGGGCTGCGCCAGTTGGGTCGCCGCCTCGGGCGCTGACTGAAGCCAGCCTCTTTGGGCCTTCGGCCGGGTCCCTTCACTTCGTTCGCAACAAGGTCGGCCTTCGCCGACCTCCCGAGAAGG
>CALDFY010000072.1 GCA_937942115.1 uncultured Anaerolineae bacterium
AGGGCGCCAACGCAGGTTGACGCCCGGCGCGAAGCGTAGGGGTAACCCTTGCGGTTGCCCCCGGAGGAGGCCGATTTCCCATCGGCGCCCGAGGCGGCGGGAGCGGAGAGCCGAAGCCAGCCTTAAGTTAACGCCTATGGACCGGGGGAGGGGTGAGGCACCCCTCTCCCAAACGAAGTTTGGGAGAGGGGAGGGGCCGGGGGAGGGGTAAGGCAAGCACGCCGAAAAAGTTAGGGCCATCGGGCTTTTAGCCCCTGGCGTAGGTAGTTACCGTATAGTGGCTATCTCCCGGCTCACCGCCGGTTGAAGTCCTCCCGCAGGGCGGCCATTTCCTGGCGGAAAGCCTCCAGCCGTCGCTCACTCTCTTCCCGATAAGCCGTTATCTGACGCTCGGTCTCTTCGTGGAGTTGCCGGATGAGTTAGTGGGTCTCCGCTCGGGAGGGGAAGGACTCGTTCAAAAGACCGATGAGCCAGTATCGGAAGTTCTGGTCTTCCGTGATGGCCCTCTGAATCTCCTCCACCACAGTCTGGGGGATTCCCTGCCGGGTAAACGTTGGGGTCATTGCTCCTCCTGGCTTTAGGCCGCTTTACGAAGGGCGGGCCAGAGGAAGGGTGAATGTAAACGTAGACCCTTTCCCGACCTCGCTCTCCACCCAGATGCGCCCGCCGTGCATCTCCACGAACTCTTTGCTCAGCGCCAGCCCCAGACCGGCCCCGTCCGGACGACGGCCGTTCTCCGTGATGCCCTGCTCAAACCGCTCAAAAATGCGCTCCAGATACTCGGGAGCGATGCCCGTTCCGGTATCGCTGACGCTGATCCGGACCTCCCCATCCACCGGCCATGCCTGAACGGTGATCGTGCCCTGGTCGGTAAACTTGGCCGCATTGGCCAGGATGCGTAACAGCACCTGCCGGATCCGCGCGGGGTCTGCCCGCACTTTGGGCAAGTCGGGAGCGATCACCTCCCGCATCACGACCGGCTTCCCCCGCACCAGCGCGCCCGCCGTCGCCATCACGCTACGGATCAGGTCGCCCAGGTCCACTTCCCGGAATTCCAGTTCCATCAACCCGGCCTCAATCTGGGAGATGTCCAGGAGGTCGTTGATGAGGCCCAGGAGATGCTCGCCGTTGTGGTAGATAATTTCCAGGTCATGCCGCTGCGGGTCGGTCAGCGGACCGTCTATCTCCTTCAGCATCAGGCGGGCGAAACCGATGATGTTGGTGAGCGGCGTGCGCAGTTCGTGGGACATGTTCGCCAGGAACCGCCGCTTGGAGCGGTCCAGTTCCCGCAGCCGCTCGGCGGCTTCCCGCTCCAGCGCGTAGGCCCGGGCGTTTTCCAGCGCGATGGCGACCTGATTGGCAACGTTCTGGAGGACGGAGACGTCATCCTGGTCAAAAGCCTCAGGCTGGGTGCTCTGGACATCCATCACTCCCAGCACCCGGTCTCCCAGACGAAGGGGCAATGCCGCCTCGGCCCGGGCATAGGAGAGGGGGGGGCCGACCTTAATGGAGACCGGCCGGCTTTCCAGCACCGCCCGACCGTCCCGGAACGCCTGCCCCACCGCACCGCTGGACTCCCCGGTTACGTACGCGCCGTGGAACGGGTCGGCCTCCCCTGCGGAGGCCCGGAGAACCAACCCCTCGCCCGATTCATCGGTGGTGTAGACGGCAACGTATGAGTAGTAAAAGCAATCCCGCACCACGCGCACCACGTGGTCCAGCAATGCGTCCGGGTCCAGGATGGAGGTGACGGCCTGCCCGACCTCCAGGCTGGCCTGCAACTGAATGGCGCGGCGCTGAATCTGGTAATTGGCCTGCTGGAGGAGTCGGGTTCGCTCGGCGACCTTAGCCTCCAGGTCATTATACAACACTTCCAGTTCCCCCGCCATCCGGTTGAACACATCCGCCAGGATGCCGATTTCATCCCGGGAGGTGATGTCCACCCGCTGGGAGAGGTCTCCGGCGGCAATCCGCAGGGCGGACTCCGTCAACCGGACGACGGGTCGGGTAATCTGTCGGGTGACGACGGCGGCGATGGCCGCCGTAGCAATGGCAACGCCCAGGGTGGCCGCGATGACGGCGGTGGTCACCGCCTCATTGCCCGCGAAGGCTTCCTCCTGCGTCTGTTCCACGATCAGGGCCAGGCCCAGATGGGGGAGCCACCGGTAGACGCCGATAACCGGCGTGCCCGCATAATTCTCATACAGGCCCCGACCGTTCTGTTCGGAGAGGGCCGCGTCAATGGCAAAACCGGTGACCCGACGGCCTTGCGGGCAGGCAAACCCCCATCGGTCTACCACATACGCTTCCCCCGTTTCCCCCAGACCGGCGCGCTCTTCCAGAATACGGACAAGGCCATCTGCGGCCATCCGGGCCCCCAGGTACGGCCATCGGGCCGAATTCAGGGGCCGGATCAGGAGGACGCTCTCCCCTCTGGAAGGATTCAGAGATGCCTGAAGAGCGAACGAATCGGGGTTAGGGGGCAGAATAACGGCGGCACCTTCCCAGGAGGCATCCCCGGCCCACTCCACCCGCCCCTGAGGGCCGATCAGGGCCAGGTCCTCCAAGTTCTTCTGCGAAGCGAGCGTGGTCAGGAGGGAACGGATTTCTCCGGGACCGGTTCCGGCCGCCCGGAGGATGGCATCCTGCAGTTGCGGGTCATCCAGGGCAGCGGATTGCTCTTCCAGCCAGCGGGTAATCTGCGCCTCCTTCAGGGCGGCGAGGGCAACCAATTTTCCCGTCACCTCTTCCTGGATATTCTGGCGGTGACGGGTGGAGGCGTACCAACTGACCACGCTGAGGGGGACAATCGCCAGGATCAGGAAGGCGGTCAGAATAGTCCGCCCCAACCCACCTCGCATCCCCACGCCGGGTACTTCCAGACCAGCGGCCCCCTGAAAGGCCTCCATCCCCAGCCTCTACATATCCACAAACACGGTCACCGTTCAGCCTCACCCCTCCCCCACCGCCTACGGGCACAGCCGCTGGAGGTGGGATGAGGAAAGCGAGACCGTTACCCAAACTACATCCCCGGGTCCCAGACGGGCTCGCCGCGCAGGATGCGCCGGATTTGCTCCGGAAACCGGTCCGGGTCTATCGGCTTGCCGATGAAACCGTTAAACCCGGCCTGGCGGGCCCGCTCCATACTTTCCACACTGGCATCCGCCGTAATCGCAATGACGGGAATGTCCTTGAAACGGGGGTCAGACCGCAACAGGCTCAACGCTTCATACCCATCCCGTTCTGGGAGGAAAATATCCATCAGAATCAGGTCTATATGCGGCAACGTCTCGGCGTATTCCAGTACCTGCCAGCCGGAAGCCTTCCATTCACAGCGTCCCACCCCAACGAACGCCAGCAAGCGGGCGATGAGCAGGAAGTTGTTCAGGTTATCTTCAATGACCAGGACGGTGGCATCCTGCGGCTTCACCGGCGGCATCGGTACCTCCCTCTTATTCAGCCCGTTTTTTCAAGAACGAGGCCACCTGGAGTGGCAGGCTATCCACATCTATCGGCTTCTGAATGTATCCATCGCAACCGGCGGCGAGGATCCGCTCCCGGTCTCCTTTCAGCGCATAAGCCGTTAACGCGATAATGGGTACGGTGGCCAACCCCGGAATCTGGCGCAACCTCCCTACCAGTTCGTATCCGTCCATCTCCGGCAGGTTGATGTCCAGGAGGATCAGGTCGGGGGGAGAAGCCGCCGCCGCCTCCAGACCGGAAGGGCCGTCTACGGCCTCCACCACCGTGTACCCCTCCGCCTGTAGAATCCGCCGGACCAGCAAACGGTTCTCCGGGTTATCCTCAATATACAAAATTATCGGATTGTCCATATCCAGGCCATCTCCTGTATAACCATTTATTTGGGCCATCGCCTGGGGCGGAATTTGCCCCCTCATCCCCCCTTGCCCCCTTCTCCCCATCGCTCCGCTCTGGGGAAAGGGAGGGTGAAGAAAGGAGTTTTTGGGCGAGCGGCTTCGCCGCCGCCCTCAAAACCCCCTCCATAAGCGTTAACTTAAGGCTGGCTTCGGCTCTCCGCTTCCCGCCGCCTCGGGCGCCGATGGGAAATCGGCCTCCCCTGGGGGCAACCGCGAGGGTTGCCCCTGCGCTTTGCGCCGGGCGTCAACCTGCGTTGACGCCCTTCTCAGGCGGTCGGCGAAGGCCGACCTTGTTGCGAACGAAGCGAAGGGACCCGGCCGAAGGCCCAAAGAGGCTGGCTTCAGTCAGCGCCCGAAGCGGCGACCCAACTGGCGCAGCCCCTTAAGTTAACGCATATGGGAGTAAGGGGTGGGGTGAGGGAAAGTCGCGGTGGACTGCCCAAATAATTTTTCCAGTTGCAATACGGTCGGGCGGAGATTGCTTCGGGCGCTCTGCGCCCTACCCAGAAACTTACAGGGCGTAGCGCAGGCTGTTCGCCTGCACTGACAGGCCTGGCGGCCTGCGCTCCGCAAGCCATTGCAGTTTCTGAATTGCCGGAATACGCCTTGCGCAATGGGGCCCTCGCAATGACGCGGCCGCTGTTTCCGACCCGCCGGAATGTGCCCCCGCGCGATGGGGGACTCAAAGGTGAAAACGGACCGCCCAAATTATAACACATTCCTTAAATTACGCACTTCTTCCAACAGTTACAAAACCGTTAGGGAAGCGTTACCACCCCCTGCGACCTGCTCCCTGCTCCCTGTCAAAACCCCTCCATCCGGCTCAGGTCCACGATGCCCTCAGCCAGGGCGACGATGTGCTGCAGGAGGGCCAGCCGGTTCTCCCGCAGGGCCGGGTCCTCCGCCATCACCAGCACCCCCGTCTCCCGCGCGAAGAAGCGGTCAATGACGTCCACCAGCGGCAGGAAGGCGGCGAAGAAATCATCCACCGAACTCTCGGGCCGGACCCCCTCCCGGGCCCTCCGCCAGGCGTCGTACAATTCCCCCTCTATGGGGTGAACAAAAAGGTTGGGGTTCAGGGCGAATCGTTGAGGGAAGTCGCGGGTGATGCGGACGCAGCGGGCGTAGTTATCCAGGATGCGCGGCCAATCTTCGCGCGCGGCCCAGCGGCTCAGCGCCTCGGCCGCCTGCAGGGCCCGGTAGGGGTCGTCGCCGCGCGCGGCCAGGACGGCCTCCACCACGTCGTGGCGGAATCCCTGCTCCCGGAGATATACCCGCAGCCGCCCGACGACGAAGTCCCGCGCGGCCTCCAGCGCGGCCGGGTCCGCCTGGACGGGCAGCAGACGGGCCGCCGCCTCCAGGCCGGCCCGGATGGAAAACGGCCGCCGGGCCCCGATGAGGGCCTGCACCATCCCCAGCGCGTCCCGGCGCAGGCCGTAGGGGTCGGCGGAGCCGGTGGGCACCAGCCCCACGGCGAAAAGGCCCGCCAGGCTATCCAGCCGGTCCGCCAGGCCCAGGGCCAGCCCAGGCAGGCTCTGGGGGAGTGCGTCCCCGGCGAAGCGGGGCAGGTAGTGCTCAAAAATGGCCTGGGCCACCTCCGGCGGCTCCCCGGATTTCCGCGCGTACTCCCGGCCCATCACCCCCTGCAGGCTGGTGAACTCCACCACCATCTGGGTCGCCAGGTCGGCCTTGCAGAGGTGCGCGGCCCGCCGCGCGGTGGCCGTCTCCGCCTCCGTCAGGCCCAGCATGCGGGCCACCTCCGGCACCAGCGCCTCCAAACGGCGGGTCTTCTCCAGCATGGAGCCCAGTTGCTCCTGGAAGGTCAGGGTCCCCAGGCGGGGCAGGAACGATTCCAGCGGCCGGGCCGTGTCCTCCCGGTAGAAGTAGTCGGCGTCGGCGAAGCGGGCCCGCAGGACCTCCTCGTTGCCCCGCCGAACCACGTCCAGATGCTCCTCCCCGCCGTTGCGGATAGCGACGAAGTAGGGGAGGAGCCGCCCGTCGCCGTCCAGGACCGGGAAGTAGCGCTGGTGCTTCTTCATCACGGCGACCAGGACCTCGGTGGGAAGGCGCAGGTACTCCTCCTCAAACCGGCCCAGAAAGGCAGTGGGCTGCTCCACCAGGTGGGTCACTTCCTCCAGGAGGGCCGGGTCGTCCGGCACCCGTCCGCCTACTTCGGCGGCCCGGGCGGATACCTGCGCGGCCACGGCGGCGCGGCGCTCCTCGGGGTCGGTCAGAATCCCATGCGCGCGCATCCGCTCCAGGTACTCCTCCGCGCGCGCCAGGGGAATCTCCGGCGAACCCTCCGGCCGGGCGCCCCGGGTGGTGCGGCCGCTATGGAGGCCGGCATAGTCAAAGGGGATGACATCCTGGCCCAGGAGGGCCACCAGCCAGCGGATCGGGCGGGAGAAGGCGACGCCGGTCTCGTTCCAGCGCATGCTCATCGGGAAGCGCAGGCCGGAGACCAGCCGGGGCAGCAATTCCATCAGCACTTCCGGCGCCGGGCGGCCCTCCACCCGCCGGACGGCGACAATGTACTGCCCGCCGTCCAGTTCCCGGACCTGGAGGTCGGCGACGGCGACGCCCTGGCGGCGGGCGAAGCCCTCGGCGGCCGGAGTGGGCCGGCCCTCGGCGTCAAAGGCGGCCCGGACCGGCGGCCCTTTGACCAGTTCTTCCAGCGGGCGCTGGCGGGGAGCCAGGCCGTCCACCAGAACGGCCAGCCGTCGGGGCGTGCCCAGGACGCGCAGGTTCTCGTAGGCCAGACGGGCCTCCGCCAGGAGGGCCGGGGCCTGCTCCCGCAGTTGGGCCAGGGCCAGGGAGAGGTCGCCCGCCGGGAGTTCCTCGGTGCCGATTTCCAGCAGGAGCGTCGCCGGGCCGGGGGGCGCGGGGGGCGGGGGAGTGCCCTCCGGCCAGGCCTCCCGTCGGGGCGCGCGGGCCCGCCAGGGGAATCCGGCCCGCTCCCGCTGGGCCACGTAGGCCTGGGCGACCTGGCGGGCCAGGTCCCGCATCCGGCGGAAGAAGACGGCCCGCTCCGTCACGCCGACGGCGCCCCGCGCATCCAGCAGGTTGAACGTATGGGAGCAGCGGAGGATGTAGTCGTGGGCCGGGACCACCAGCCCCGCCTCCAGGCAACGGCGGGCCTCGTCCTCAAAGAGGTCGTACATCCGGCGCAGGCTGTCTATATCCGCCACCTCAAAGTCGTAGCGGCAGTGCTCTATCTCCGGGGCCAGGAGGACATCGCCGTAGGTGTGGACGCCGTCCCAATCTATCTCCCAGACGGAACGGACCCGCTGGAGGAACATAGTGATGCGCTCCAGGCCGTAGGTGATTTCTACGGCGGGCGGCTCCAGCGTGATGCCGCCGGCCTGCTGGAAGTAGGTGAACTGGGTGATTTCCAGGCCGTCCAGCCAGACCTCCCAGCCCAGGCCCCAGGCGCCCAGCGCGGGACTCTCCCAGTTATCCTCCACGAAGCGGATGTCGTGCTCCTCCCGGCGGATGCCCAGGGCCTCCAGGCTCTGGAGGTAGATTTCCTGGGGGTTACCCGGGTCGGGCTTGAGGATGACCTGGAACTGAATGTGCATCTGCATGCGGTTGGGGTTCTCGCCGTAGCGGCCGTCGTCGGGGCGATACGAGGGCTCCACATAGGCGACGTTCCAGGGCTCCGGCCCCAGGACGCGCAGGACGGTGGCGGGGTTCATCGTCCCGGCGCCGACTTTTTCGCTATACGGCTGCCAGAGGAGACACCCCCTCTCGGCCCAAAATTGTTGCAGGCGAAGGATGACTTCCTGAAAAGTCAGCGGACGTTCCATAGATTGCCTCGGTCGGACGCGGATGAACGCAGAGTGACGCAGATGGTTTTGACTCAATTGTAACACAAGCGGCCAAAAGCGACAATGCGCGCACGGTTGCACAACAGCGGGCCGGTGCTATAATCCCCCACGTGAAAAGCCTCATCATCTACAACCCCGTCGCCGGCCCCCGCGACGTCTGGAAGGAACTGAAGTGGGTGCGCCGGGAACTCTCCGCCCGGGGCTGGTCGGTGGAGATAGAGGCCACCTGCCGGGCCGGAGAGGCAACCGTCCTGGCCCGGGAGGCCGCCCAGGCGGGCATGGCAGCGGTCTGGGTTGCCGGAGGGGACGGAACCGTCAACGAGGCGGTCAACGGCCTGGTCGGCACGGAGACGGCGCTGGGCGTCCTGCCGGTGGGCACCGGCAACGTCTGGGCGCGGCAACTCCATCTGCCGGTGTACACCCTCACCCACCCTTTCCGTCTGCGGGAAGCCGCCATCGCCCAGGCCGAAGGGCGCATCCGGACGGTGGATACCGGTCGCCTGAACAACTGCCATTTTCTCCTCTGGGCCGGCATCGGGTTTGACGCCCAGATCACATCGGATATAGAGCCCCGTCCGAGAAGGGTCAAACGGCTGGGGGTATTACCCTACGTCGTCGCCGGGCTGACGCTGGCCCGGGAGTTCTCCGGCGTGCGCACCCATCTGGTGCTGGACGGGCGGGCCCTGCGGGGCCGCGCGCTGCTGGTGGTGGTCAGCAACGTCCAGATGTACTCCATCTTCCACCTCACCCCCCAGGCCCGGATGGACGACGGCCTGTTGGACGTTTTCCTCTTCAAGGGACTGGGGGGATTTCTCTACGTGCTGCGAATGGCCGGCCAACTGTTCGTAGGCCGCCATCTCCAGAACCCCCAGGTGGTCCAGCGGACGGCCCGTCAGGTGACGATCTGGACCGAGACGCCGATGGCCGTCCAGGCCGACGGGGAACCCCTGGGGACCACGCCGGTCGGCATCCGGGTGGTTCCCCGCTCGCTGCGGGTGATGGTGCCCGCCCACGCCCCCTCTACGCTATTCAGTCCGGAGGAACCAACGTAGCGCAAGATTTATCTTGCGTTGATCTTGCGTTGATCTTGCGCCCCACGGCACCCCATTCAGCCCGGAGGAGGAATGACGGCCCTCTACAGCCTGCTCATTCTGGTTCCCGTGGCGTTGCTCTCCCGCTATTTGGGTGGGCCGGCGGTCCTGACCTTCGGCGCGGCCGCGCTGGGCATCGTCCCGCTGGCCGCGCTGCTGGGCCGGGCGACGGAGGCGCTGGCCGAGCGGGCCGGGCCTCAGGTCAGCGGCCTGATCAACGGCACCCTGGGGAACGCGGCCGAACTCATCATCACCTTTTTCGCCATCCGTGCGGGCTTGCTGGAACTGGTCAAAGCCTCCATGCCGTGCTGGTCTCTCAGGACGGGGAATCCAACTGGATGGAGAGGGTGCAACTGCTGGTGGTCTACCTTATTCTGGCGCTGGCTTTCTTTTTCCTGCTGACGGGGGGATAAGAGGTTCCCGCGCCGCTCTTGACAAATGCCCCTATCGGGAATAAAATAGAAGCACGACAACAATATCGGGAGGTGTCCTGTGGAGCGCAACGAAGGAACTGTAGACCGCATCATCCGGGCCATCCTGGCCGTCGTCTTCCTGGTGGTGGGGCTGGGCCCGCTGAGGGCCCTGCAGGGAGCCGTCCTGGGGATCATCGTGGCCGTGGTCGGCCTGATTCTGGCCTTCACCGCCGCCACCGGCTTCTGCCTGCTGTACAGACTCCTGGGCATCTCCACCACCGGGACGTGCAAACAGTAGTTCACCCGTAGGACGGGTTTTTGAGCCCGTCCGGACGGCCTGGAAAGGCCGTCCTACAGGGCATCCGTAACTCCTGTCATTCAGGGGAATCCGGCGGCGACCCGGGGCCGCCGTTCCCTCCAACCCAGATAAGGAGGCAACATGGACTGGAACACCCCTCTGGGTATCTTACGACGCGGCATGAGTCTGGAGCGGGACGGGTACCGCTTCTATATGCTGGCGGCCGAACGGGCGTCCGACGAGCGGGGGAGCCGGATGTTCCGCGACCTGGCCCGACAGGAAGAGAACCACCTGCGGCTTCTGCTGGCGGAGTACCGCGCTCTGGAAGCCGGTCAGGGCTGGCTTCCCTACGAAGTGGCGATGAAGGCCGACTTTCCGCTGGACCCGGCCAACCCGGACCTGCCCGGCGAGGAGCCGCCCGACCCGCTGCCGGTCTTCACTCCAGACCGTCCCATCTCGCTGGAAGGGGACATCGCCGCGCTGGAATTCGGTCTGGAGACCGAGCACATCTCGCGGGAACTCTACGCCCAGGCCGCCGGGGCCGCCAGCGACCCCCGCGCGGCCGAGGCCTACCAGTTCCTCACCCGTCAGGAAGAGGCCCACTACCGGCTCCTTCAAGATACCCACGAATACCTGAGCCAGAACAAGACCTGGTGGGACCCCTTCCAGAAGCCGTTTTTCACCGGCTGACCGGTAGCGCGGGATTTCATCCTGCGCACTGCGTGGGCATCGGCGGGGTTTTGCGGCTTCGCCGCAAAACCC
>CALDFY010000073.1 GCA_937942115.1 uncultured Anaerolineae bacterium
CTGACTGAAAGTCAGCCTCCCTGGGCCTCCGGCCAGAGGACGGCCTGCGCCGTCCTTTCAGGGAAGCATCAACGAAGGTTGACGCCTGGCGCAAAGCGTAGGGGCAACCCTCGCGGTTGCCCCCAGGGGAGGCCGATTTCCAATCGGCGCCCGAGGCGGCGGGAAGCGGAGAGCCGAAGCCAGCCTTAAGTTAACGCTTATGCCCTTCCCCCCTCCCCCAAGCGCAGCGATGGGGGAGGGGGGATAAAGGGGGGTAGGGGCAAATGTTCGCACCATTGGACGAAAAGCCCCTGGCTCCGATGCGAAGCCCCTTTTCAGGGGCTTCCGGATCGCCCGTCAGGACTTTGGTATCTGAGCCTGCCGCCTCAGCGGCGGGCGGAAGTGGGCATCCCAGCCATCGGGGTAGGTAGTTACTCCAGCCCTTTCATCCCCCCTCCTGCAGCGCCATCGCCACCAACTCGGCGATGTCCATCACCTTCAGCCGCTCAGAAAGCCCCTTGACCTTTACCGCGTCGTCCAGCATGGCCATACAGAAAGGACAGGCAACGGCGAGGATTTCGGCGCCGGTGTCGGCGGCCTCCTGGACCCGCTGGAAAGCCAGCCGCCCCTCGGTGTTGGTCCCTTCAAACCACATCCGCCCGCCGCCCCCTTCGCAGCAGAGGCTCCGCTCCCGGATGCGGTCCATCTCCACAAACTTCACGCCCGGTATGGCCTTCAGGACCGCCCGGGGTTCGTCAAAAATCCCGTTCTGCTTGCCCAAGAAGCACGGGTCGTGGTAGGTGACCACCTTCTCCACCCGTCCGGTCAAGTTCAACTTCCCCTCGTCCAGGAGACGGGCGAGCACCTGAGTGTAGTGGAGCACGTCCATCCCCAACTTGTACTCGTGGCGGAAGGTGTTCATACAGTGCGGCGAAGTGGTCACCATCTGTGCCGCGCCGACCCCCTCCAGCAGCGGCTTCCCCTCCTCCACCAGCATCTCAAAGAGGCCCATCTCCCCCACCCGGCGCACCTCGTTGCCGCAGCAGGTTTCCTCCGTGCCCAGGTGGCCGAAGTCCACCCCGGCGGCCTGCAGGACTCGCACCAGCGCCTTTGTCGCCGCCTGGGCGCGGATGTCGTAGGCGGAACTGCAGCAGGTGAAGAGGAGCGTCTCGCAGCCCTCCTGGGCCGGTTTGACCCCCAGCCCATCCATCCAGGCCGTCCGGTCTTCCCGCGCGTAGCCCAGCGGATTGCCCTGGCGGAAGATGCCCATCAGGGCATTGCCGATGGTGCTGGGGACCTTCCCCTCCTCCACCAGCAGACTGCGCAGGGCGATGATGACCTCCGCCGGGCGGACGTCTTTGGGACAGCGCTCCACGCAGGTGAAGCAGGTGGTGCAATCCCAGAGTTCCTCCCGGTGGACCGGCCCGTCAATATCGCCGATCAGCGCGCCGTAGACCAGGGCGCGGACGTTCAACGCTGTAGTGATAGAGACCGGGCAACCACCGGTACATTTTCCACACTGAATGCAACTGAGGAGGTCCAGACCAAGGCCGAGTTCGGTTGCCAGTTGCTGGATATCGGTTTGCATCTATACCTCCGGGTCAAGTGACTGAATGACCAATGGCCCTTATTCCGCCCGCCGCAGAAGGACGAGGGCAGAAGCCGCGGCCGCCTTTGCCTGCGCGACCGTATCCGGGATGTCTTTTGGACCCTGGCAGCATCCGGCCAGGAAGACGCCGGGTCGGGTGCTCTCTACCGGCCGGTACTTGGGATGGGCCTCCTGGAAGAAGCCGTCGGGCGAGAGAGAAAGCCCCAGGAGTTCGGCTACCGCCGGCGTATCCGCCTTCGGGACGACCGCCGGCGTCAGCACCACCAGGTCGGCCTCCACCTCCACCGTCCGGCCCAGCAGCGAGTCCTCTGCCCGCACCACCAGCCGGTCGCCCCGCTTGTAGACCTCCGACGGCTCCCCTCGCCGGTAGATGACCCGCTCCTCCTTCACCCGGTCGTAAAACTCTTCATACCCCTTGCCGAAGGCCCGCACGTCAATATAGAAGACGGTGATCCGGGCATCGGGGAGTTTATCCCGCACCAGGTGCGCGTGTTTGGCGGTGTACATACAACAGATGCGGGAGCAGTACGGCACCCCGGTGTGCGGGTCCCGGGAGCCGACACAGTGGATGAAGACCACGTCCTTTGGTTCTTTTCCATTGAGGACGATTTTCCCTGCCGTCGGGCCGGACGCCGAGGAGAGCCGCTCAAACTCCAGCCCGGTGATGACGTTGGGGTAAACCCCGTAGCCGAACTCCGGCTTCGTGCGCGGGTCCATCAGGTCAAAGCCGGTGGCGACGATGATCGCCGCCACGTCCACTTCAATGAACTGTTCCTTCTGCTCAAAGTTGATCGCTCCGGTGGGACAGGCGTCTTTGCACTTAAAAGTCTTGCCACAGACGCCCCGGGTCAGGTAGAGGCAGGCCGTCGGGTCCACGGTGTAGACCAGGGGTACTGCCTGCGGGAAGGGCACGTAAATGGCAGCGCGCTTGCCCAGCCCCTGGTTGAAGGTATCCACCACCCGCCCGTGCATCCGGCAGGCCTCAGCGCAGAGCCCGCATCCCCGACAGATGTCCTCCTCCACGTAGCGCGGCTTCTTTTTAATGGTGACGTGGAAGGCCCCAGCCTCCCCCTCCACCGCGACGACCTCGGAGTAGGTCATCAATTCAACATTCGGATGCTGGCCCACGCTCACCATCTTGGGCGTGAGAATACAGGACGAACAATCCAGCGTCGGGAAGGTCTTATCCAGTTGGGCCATCCGGCCCCCCACGCTGGGCTCCCGTTCCACCAGATAGACCGGGAATCCGGCGTCCGCGATGTCCAGCGCGGCCTGGATGCCGGCGATCCCGGCGCCGATAACCAGTGCAGCGGGTTTCTGAGTCATACTGACGGTTCCTCCTCCGTCCACCAGCGGATAAATGCCCACCCGGTCTCCAGACTCTCCCGGGCCAGGTCCAACGCCCACTCCGCCTCCGCCTGTCCGTAGCGGTCGGTGGGCCAGAGCACTTCCTCGTCCACTTCCACCGGATACTGGCTCCCTACGGCGGCCGGTTCCAGGTCCGCCGCCGCCCGAACCAATCCCTTTAATTGCTCTTGCCACTCCGGGTCTGGAATCGTCTCCAGTATCGCTTCCAGGCGGGCGGAAAGGTAATGGGTTCGCTCCATCCGTCCCATACAAGCCAGCACGGCCTTCACGCTCTTCTCCACCGCTTGCTGGCTGTGGGTAACACTCCGCTCGTACGGGCCGAGGTGAAAGAGGCCCTCTGCCGCCCTGAAGTCCCGCTCCCCATCCTCCAGCCAGCGGCGGGCCCAGGTCAGGTTGTCAAA
Source organism: uncultured Anaerolineae bacterium (assembly GCA_937942115.1). GTDB lineage: Bacteria > Chloroflexota > Anaerolineae > B4-G1 > DUEL01 > SpSt-77. The sequence goes on from CALDFY010000073.1 coordinate 3,358, forward strand.
CGGGGAGAGCGGTACCCGTCCGCGATAGGGCACTGGGAACTGCCACCCCCCGGTCTCCGTGCGCCGGATACCCCGGGCGGCAATCTCCGCCCGCGCCTGTTCCAGAAGCGCCGTAATGCCATCGGCATCGTAAAGAACGACGCCGTCGGCGGCGATGTCCAGGTAGAAAGGGTAGTGGGCTTCCAATCCCCACCGCAGCCCCCGGTCGGTGACCACGATAAGGTCCACCCAGGCCCCGTCCGGCCCCAGGGCTTTTCGCAGGGCCTTCAGCACCTCGGTTCGCTCCTGGTCTCCCGCTATCCCGCCGACCACAACCAGCAGGTCCACATCCTCGTGGGGCTCCCCGCGAGCGGCGGAGCCGAAGAGGATCATCCCCCGAATGTCCGGGCGGACTTCCAGGAGTCGCTCCTGGATTTGCCGGAGATCTTCGGCTTGGATGCCGGTCATTCAGCGCTATACCGGTTCACACCGCCACTGCGGTCTGGCGAGAGACCAGCCAGCGACGCAGAGATTCCTCGCTTTCCCCACTCCGCCGTCCGGCCAGCAACCCCTCTATACCGATATGCTCGTCCAGATCAGGCCACTCTATGGCATATCCGCCACCCAGCAACCGCCAGTTTCGCCGTTCCTCGGGAGTCGCGTAAAACAGACGGGGGTACCACACCAGGGGCACTCCAATCCGCCGACCGTCCGCCAGAAGGACGATCAGTTCGTCATCGGTCATTTCCAAACCCACAGC
>CALDFY010000074.1 GCA_937942115.1 uncultured Anaerolineae bacterium
CCGATGGATTTCCTCACCCGCCTGAAGTCCGGCCCCCCCATCGTTGCCGACGGGGCGATGGGGACGATGTTGCAGGCCGCCGGTCTGCCGCCGGGCAAGACCGGGGAGTTCTGGGTCCTGGAGCGCCCGGACGCCGTCGCCGCCGTCCACCGCGCCTATGTGGAGGCCGGCGCCGAACTGGTCCTCACCTGCACCTTCGGCGGCACGCGCCCCCGCCTGGAGCGAAGCGGGCTGGCTGACCGGGTCGCCGAAGTCAACCGCCGGGCCGTGGAAATCGCCCGGGAGGCCGCCGCCGGACGGGCCCTCGTCGCCGGAGACATCGGGCCCCTGGGAGAGTTGCTGGCCCCGCTGGGGAAACGGTCCTATGAGGAGGCGGTGGACCTGTTTGCCGAACAGGCCGCCGCCCTGGCAGAGGCCGGGGTGGACGTCCTCTACATTGAGACGATGTCCGCCCTGGAGGAGGCCCGGGCCGCTGTAGAGGGCGCCCGACGGGCCGCGCCCCACCTGCCCATCACGCTGACGTTCTCCTTTGACACCCACGGGCGGACCAGCATGGGCGTCCGTCCGGAGCAGGCGGCCAAAGCGGCCCTGGAGTGGGGAGTTGTGGCCCTCGGCGCCAACTGCGGCGCCACGCTGGAGATGACCGAAGGGGCACTGGAGAAGATACGAGCGGCAGCGCCCGAGGCCGTCCTCATCGCCAAACCGAACGCCGGCCTGCCGCGAATGGTGGAGGGCAAGCCCGTCTACGACGCGACGCCGGAGATGATGGCCGATTTCGCCGCCCGCGCGGTCGCCCTGGGCGCGCGGATTGTCGGCGGATGCTGCGGCTCCACCCCGGCCCACATCCAGGCCATTGCCCGGCGCCTGGCCGCGCTGGATTGAACCTGCGGGGCGACCGCGATGGTGGGCGACCACAAGGATGGGCGACCGCAAGGATGGGCGACCGCAAGGATGGGCGACCGCAAGGGTCGCCCCTACATGCCCCTGTCCCATTGGGGCGACCGCAAAGGTAGGGGCAGGGCTGGCCCCTGCCCCAGGGCTGGCCCCTGCCCGGGGCTCTGGCCCCTGCCCTTATGGGCCACCTCAGGAGGCAACTGCAAGGGTTGCCCCTACCCGACCTGACCGATGGACACCCTTTCTCCCTACGACCTCTCCTTCCCCGACCTCCAGGCGCTCCTGGAGGGATGGGGCGAGCCGCCGTTCCGGGCCCGCCAGGTCTGGGAGTGGCTCTACGTCCACCTGGCGGACGACTGGGAGCAGATGACCAATCTGCCCGGTGCCCTGCGGCAGCGCCTCGCCGCCCATCTCCCCCTGGTCGCGCCGCGCGTCCTGGCCACCCAGGTCTCCTCCGACGGCCTGACCCGTAAGGACCTCCTCCAACTGGCCGACGGGGAGACCATAGAGGCCGTCCTGATGCGCTATGAGCGGCGGCGGACGGCCTGCATTTCCACCCAGGTGGGCTGTCCGATCGGCTGCCTCTTCTGCGCTACCGGACAGGCGGGCTTCCGCCGCAACCTCTCCGCCGGGGAGATCGTCGCCCAGGCCATCCACTTCGCCCGCATCCTGCGGGCGGAGGGCCGCACCTCTCCACCGCCGCCTACCAGGGGGCGGGGTGAGGCCCTCACCAACGTCGTGCTGATGGGGATGGGCGAGCCGCTGCTGAACTACCGGGCCACCCTGGAAGCCATCCGCCGTCTGAGCGACCCGCAGGGCTTCCGCCTGGGCCAGCGCCACATCACCCTCTCCACCGTCGGCATCGTGCCGGAGATAGACCGTCTGGCAGAGGAGAAGTCCCCCAGCGGCGGTCCCCTGCAAATCACGCTGGCTATCTCCCTCCACGCCGCCACCGACGAATTGCGAAACCGCCTGGTGCCCATCAACCGCCGCTACGGGCTGGATGCCCTCTTCGCGGCCTGTAGACGGTACATCGCCCGGACCGGCCGCCGGCTCAGTTTTGAGTGGGTGCTGATCGCCGGGGTGAACGATTCCCCCGCCCAGGCCAGCGCCCTCGCCGACCGACTGCAGGGATTGACTGCCCACGTCAACCTGATTCCCCTGAACCCGACCCCGGCCTATGAAGGGAAACCGCCGTCCCGTCAGGCCATTGCGGCGTTCACCGCCGTCTTGGAACGGCGCGGGATTCCGTTCACCGTCCGCCTGCGCCGGGGAATTGAGATTCAGGCCGGATGTGGGCAGTTGAGGGGAGTGAAAAGTGAAACGTGAAACGTGAAGAGGGTATGGGGCTGAATATCTGCGCGCGGGCGCAGTGGGTAGAAGGTCTGCGCTCCCTGGTGACGGTGGAGAATCACAGTGTGGTGGTAGACCCGCCTCCGGAGGAGGGGGGAACCGGTACGGCGATGAGCGCCCCTCAGTTGTTTGCGGCGGCGATGGCGGCCTGTATCGCCGGCTTCATCGCCAACTCGTGCCGTCTCCGGGACATCCCGCTGACCCGGCTGGAGGTGGAGTTGACCGCGCCCGTCCAGACCGGCCCGCGTCGCATCGGGGATATGGAAGCGGTCATCCGGATGGACCCCGAACCGCCGGAGGAGGTCCGCCAGCACCTGCTCAAGGTCGCACAACGGGCCACTCTGCTCAACACGCTGGCCCGGCCGCCCCGGGTCATTCTCCGGTTTGAGGAGTCCCCAACTCCCTCGCGGCTCCGCGCGCCAGCCGCTCCCGGACCTCCGGCGTGACCGGCCACCCGACGGCATCCATCGCCAGCAGTACCCCGCCGATGGCCGGCGGGACTTCCAGAAGGACCGGACGGGCACCCGGCGCAACAGCCCGGACGGTCTCGCCCAGCGTATCCAGCAGGAGCGGGGTGGCAGAGCGGAAAAGTCCCCCCGCCAGCACCAGGTCAAACTCTTCGTCCTCCATCCCCAGGCGGCGGATGACGACCACCGCACCGCCGCCCAGTTCCCGTCCGGCCCGCCGGACAATCTCCCGCGCGGCCGCATCCCCGGCGTCCGCCTCCTCTATCAGCGCCTGCACCACCCCGGCGACCCGGGGGAAGAGGTCATAGCGCCAGCGGCTGACTCCCTCCAGCAGGTCGGCCACGTCGGCGGCGCCGACCAGGCGGACCAGCCGGTCGGAAAGCGCGGTGGCGGGGCCCCGCCCGGTGTAGGCCCGAGCGACGGCGTGAAGCGCCGCCTGGGCCAGGTCGGGGGCACTCCCCCAGTCGTCAAAGGGGTAGCCCAGGCCCAGCGTGCGGGCCGTCTCCCCCCGCCGGTTTCGCCCGGCGACGGTGGTGCCGGTCCCGGCGACAATCACCACTCCCCAGGGCTCCCGCGCCCCGGCCCGCAGGGCGACGAAGGTATCGTTGACCAGGACCGACGGCCCCGAGAGGCCCAGTCCGTCCACCAGCGGGCGCAGCCGGGCCTCGTCGGAGGGCCAGTCCAGGCCGGCCAGGCCGTAGGCGGCGGCGGTGACCTCCTGTGGCGAGGTCCGGGCCGCTGCCAGCGCCTCTCCCACCGCCTGCCGGAGCGCGGCCCGCGCGCCCTCCAGCCCCACTCCTTCCCAGTTCCCCGGCCCTGCCCGCCCGACGCCCAGCACTTCCCCGGCTTCGTCCGCGACCAGGGCGTGAGTCTTCGTCCCTCCGGCATCCACTCCCACAAAGCGCATCATTGCCTCCTGGCGCGCGCAGCGCAAGACTTAATCTTGCGCTACAACTAAACCCGCCAGCCCCACCAGGGCCACCACCCCACAGGTCTGGGGGATGCCCAGGAGGGGGACGAAGAAGGTCCCACCCAGAAGCGCCCCCAGACACCCTCCGGCCAGGTCGGCTCCGTAGAGACGGCCGACGGCCCGGCCGACGTCCCCCCGTTCGGCCTGAAGGGCCAAGGGGAAGACCGCCCCGCCCCACCCGCCCGCCAGCAGGGCCAGTATCGGGAAAACCGGCGCCGGAAGAGGCTGCTGCAGAAGGAGCGGGAGGACAGCCGCCCCCAGGGCCAGTGCGCCCATCAGGGCCAGCAGCGCCCGACGGGCCGTCGGCGGCTCCCGGCGGCGGGAAGAGCCCCATCGGCTTCCCAGTACCATCCCGACCATAAAAGCGGCGACGATCAGGCTGACCTGCGCGTAAAGAGAACCGTAGCGCACCTGAAAGGCCAGCAGAATCACCACCTCCAGCATCATCCCCGCCAGTCCCGCGCCGCCGACGGCCATCGGAACGGCCCACCGCCGCCGCAGGCGTGATACTCCCACCGGCACGGCCAGCGCCAGGGCGACCCACCCCAGCCGCAGGACGTCCGTCCGTTCAAAGAAACCGCGCAGGCGCGGGGTGAAGCGGGAAAGCCAGAGGGCCAGGTCGTAGTAGTAGCAGATAGGCGTCAGGTCCCGGTTGAGGCGCACCCCGGCCGTCCCCTCCAGCACCTCCCGTACCTGGGCGAAGCGGTCGGTGGTGAAGAGGTAGCGGATGTACGCGGCCGTCACCCAGCGGGTAGCGATGCCCCGTTCGGCCAGCCGTTGGCCCCAGAGGGCCGGGTCGGCCTCCAGCGGGTCGGCGGAGGCCAGGAAGTAGGTCGTGTCGCCGGGCAGCGCCAGGACGTGCGGGAAGACGGCGCGCAGGGTGTGGTAGACGCTCCCGTTCCGGCGGGCCAGTTCGGGGCTCCAGTAGTTCTCCGCCGCCGGAAGCCCCAGCGCCAGGACGCCGCCCGGGTTCAGGACGGCCCGGACTTCCCGGAAGAACTCCTCCGTATAAAATCGGTTCAGCGCGCCCGTGGACGGCTCCGGCAGGTCCAGGATGACCACGTCAAAGGTCCGGCGGGCCGTCTGGACAAATCGCCGTCCGTCGGCCAGGACGATGGTGGCCCGAGGGTCGTCCAGGACGGCGGCCTCTTCGGGCGGAAGGTGGAGACGGGCGGCCCGCAGGAGCAGTGGGTCGGGCTCCACGACGGTCACGTGGGCCACCGGATGGCGCAGGGCCTCCCGGAGGTTGCCCGCCGCCGCGCCGCCGATGAGGAGGACTTCCCGGGGGGCCGGGTGGGCCAGGAGCGGCGGGTGGACAACCTCCTCAGGCCGGTCCCCCTGCGTCTCAAACATCAGGATGCCGTTCTCGTAGAAGATGCGCTGACTCTCCCGGGCCTGGACGACAATGCGCCCGTAGGGGGAGTCGGCGGCGAAGGCCAGGTCCGACCACTGCCAGTGGAGGGTGGCGCGGTGGAGAAAGGGAGCCGTCAGCAAGAAAAGGATAGCCGGTAGCAGGAAGCCGATAGCCGGGAGCCGGGAGCCGACGAGGAAGGCGGCGGCCAGGTCGGCGGCCAGGATGAGCGCAGCGGTCTGGAAGGGGTCCAGGTAGCGGACGAGGACGAAACTGAAGAGGGCGCCGCCGACGGCCGCGCCGGCGCACTCCCAGAGGTAGGCCTGTCCGGCGGGGCGGCCCGTTTCGGTCAGGCGCCGGGCCAGGAGCGGGAAGAGCGCCCCCGCCAGCAGGCAGACCGGCGCGACGGCCAGCACCACCGTCCCCACCATCGGTCCGAACTCCACCAGCGCGCCGGGCGGGACCCGCAGCAGCCCCCGCGCGGCGCGCACCAGGAGCATCTGGAGGGCCGGCAGCAGGCCGAGGAGGACCAGTCCCCCGGCCAGCCGTTCGGAGTCCGGCACGAAGCGAAGAGAAGTGCCGTACCGGCCCGCCAGCCCGGCTCCCAGCGCCCCCCAGGCCAGCCAGGCCGCCAGAATGAGGCCCAGGACCAGTTCGTTGCCGTAGAGGACGGCGACCAGTTCCCGTATCAGCAGGACCTGGGCGACGGTGGTGGTGAAACCGAGAGCCAGAAGGGAAAAGCGCATCGGCGAATGCTCCTCACCCTTCCCCCTGGAGGCTGCGCTACTGGCCCGAAAGGCCGGGGGAGGGGCGAGAATGTAGGGGCAACCCTTGCGGTTGCGCCATAGGCATCCATTGAAGGCCGGGTTGAGTTGCCCCCCTCCCGCCGCCCTGGGCGCCGATGGGAAATCGGCCTCCCCGGGGCGTTTTTCCTCACCCCACCCCCGCCGCCTCCGGCGGCAACCCCTCCACTCTCCTGACAAAAGTCAGGAGAGGGAAGGGGGTGGCCCGCCGACCTTCGGTCGGCGCCGATTAGAAATCGGCCTCCCCTGGGCGCTCCGCGCCTGGCGTCAACCTGCGGTGACGCTTTCCGAAGGGACGGCGCAGGCCGTCCTCCGGCCGGAGGCTCAGGAAGGCCGACCTTCGGTCGGCGCCGATGGGAAATCGGCCTCTCCTGGGCACTCCCGGGCCAGGCGTCAACCTTGTTGACGCTTTCCGAAGGGACGGCGCAGGCCGTCCTCCGGCCGGAGGCCCAGGGAGGCCGACCTTCGGTCGGCGCCCGAGGCGACCGCGAGGGTCGCCCCTCCGTTGCCCCTGTTCCCAGGGCGGGCGAATGCCCCCGGACCTCCCCTATTTGAACACCCCATAGGTGGCGATGAGGATGACGATGAGCACCAGCGCCCCGCCGATGCCAGCCCGCCAGTCGGTCGGGCGGAGCGC
>CALDFY010000075.1 GCA_937942115.1 uncultured Anaerolineae bacterium
AATCCCGCACCGGCCTCATCATCGGCATCGTCGCGGGAGTGGTCCTCCTCATCCTCTGTTGCTGCTGCATCCTGGCCCTCATCCTGGCCACCCAGTGGCAAAACATCTCCAACGCATTGGGCCTTTGATTCTCCGATTCTCCGATTCTCTGATTCTCTGATTCTCTGATTCTCTGATTCTCCGATTCTCCGATTCTCCGATTCTCCGATTCTCCGATTCTCCGATTCTCCCTATGGAGGTGCCGGAAACCCTTCAACCTGTCCTCCAGAGCATGCCTGCGCGCCCCGGCGTCTACCTGATGCGGGACGCCGAGGGGCGGGTGGTCTATGTCGGCAAGGCCGTCAACCTGGCCAGCCGCGTCCGCTCCTACTTCACCCCCTCCGCCCAGGAGAACCCCAAGACCCGGCGGCTGGTGGCGGAAGTCGCCGCGCTGGAATTCATCGTCACCGACAGCGAACTGGAAGCCCTCATCCTGGAGGCCAACCTCATCAAGGCCCACCGCCCCCGCTTCAACGTCCGCCTGCGGGATGATAAGCGATACCCCTACATCAAGGTGACCTGGGCGGAGCCCTACCCGCGCGTCCTCATCACCCGCCGCATTGAGCGGGACGGCAGCCGCTACTTCGGCCCCTATACCTCCTCCGACGCCGTCCGCGAGACGCTGGACCTCCTGCGCCGGTCCTTCCCGTACCTGACCTGTAGCCGGAACATCACCGGCAAGGACACGCGCGCCTGTCTCTACTACGATATGAAACTCTGCCTGGCCCCCTGCATCGGCGCAGTGAGTCAGGAAGAGTACCGCGCCATGATCGCGGGCCTCGTCCGGTTCCTGGAGGGCCGCAGCGAGGAGGTGCTGGTGGACCTGGAACGGCGGATGCGGGAGGCCGCCGACCGGCTGGACTTTGAGCGGGCCGCCCGGCTGCGGGACCAGTTACAGGCCGCCCGGCGCATCGTGGAGCGCCAGAAAATCGTCGCCGCCACCGGCAGCGACCAGGACGTCATCGCCTTCGCCCGGGATAACGGCAACGCCTGTGTCCAGGTCTTCTTCATCCGGGACGGCAAACTCCTGGGCCGGGAGTACTTCCTGCTGGAGGGCGCCGAGGCGGAGGACGACCGGGAGGTTATGGCCGCGTTCCTCAAGCAGTTCTACGAGGAGGCGGCCTACGTGCCCCCGGAGGTCCTCCTGCCGGAGGAGGTGGACGAGGCACTGGTCATAGAGGAGTGGCTCCGTTCCAAGCGGGGGGCCAAGGTGGTCCTGCGGGTGCCCCGCCGGGGGCGCGGGCGGGACCTGCTGCGCATGGCCGCCGAGAACGCCGCCCAGATGCTGGCGACCTTCCGCGCCAGTTGGGAGGCGGACGCCCACCGACAGGAGCAGGCGCTGGAGGAAATCCGCCAGGCCCTGGGCCTGCCCGCTCGTCCCGCCCGAATGGAATGTTACGACGTCTCCACCACCCAGGGCGCCGAACCGACAGCCAGTATGGTCGTCTTTGAACAGGGGGTCCCCCGCAAATCGGAGTACCGGCGCTTCGCCCTGCGCACGCTGGAGAAACCGGACGACTACGCCGGGATGCGGGAGGTGCTGACCCGGCGCCTGGAGCGCTGGCGGACGGCGACCTCCGGCGAGTTGACCGGCGTGCGCGGCGTCAAGACCTGGGCCCTCCTCCCCGACCTGCTGGTGGTGGACGGCGGGAAGGGGCAGTTGGGGGTGGCGCTGGAGGTGCTGGAGTCCTTCGGCCTGCGGGACCGGGTGGCGGTGGCCGCGCTGGCGAAGGAAGAGGAGGCGCTGTTTCTGCCCGGACGGGAGGAGCCGGTGCGGCTGCCGGAGGGCTCCCCGGGCCTGCGGCTCCTCCAGCAGATGCGGGACGAGGCCCACCGCTTCGCCGTCGCCTACCACCGCCTGCGGCGGGAGCGCGCAGGCCTGGCGACGGAACTGGAGAACATCCCCGGCGTGGGGCCGGCCCGCCGCCGGATCCTGCTGAAGACCTTCGGCTCCCTGGAGCGCATCCGGGCGGCAACGGTGGAGGAACTGGCCGCCGTCCCGGGCATCCCCCGCCCAGTGGCGGAGGCGATTAAAAAGTACCTCACCCCTCCCCCACCCCCCTCCCCTCTCCTGACCAAAGGTCAGGAGAGGGGAGGGGGTGCCGCCGCAGGCGGCGGGGGTGGGGTGAGGCCCCTGAGCGAACTCACCGCCCACCTCCCCGTCATCTCCTCCCGCCTCGGCCCCGACCCCGGGGTCGGCGGCATCGCGGCCGATTCCCGCCAGGTCCGCCCCGGAGACCTCTTCGTCGCCATTCCCGGCGTCAGCCTGGACGGGCACGACTACATCCCCCAGGCGCTGGCAGCGGGCGCCGTCGCCGTTGTCGGCGAGCGCGCCCCCCAGGAGATGCCCGACCTCCCCTGGGGCACTTTCGCCTACATCCAGGTCCCCGATGCCCGCCAGGCCTGGGGCTGGCTCTGCGCGGCATGGGAGGGCCTCCCCGGCCGCCGGATGACCCTGGTCGGCGTCACCGGCACCGACGGCAAAACGACCACCGTCACCCTGATCCACGCCATTCTGCGCGCCGCCGGCCTCAACGCCGGATTGGTCAGCACCGTCGCCGCCCGCATCGGCGAGGAGGAGGTGGATACCGGCTTCCACACCACCACCCCCGATCCCCCCGACCTCCAGCGGTACCTGGCCCGGATGGTCCAGACGGGCGCCACCCACGCCGTCCTGGAGGTCACTTCCCACGGCCTGGCCCAGCACCGGGTGGCCGGCTGCGACTTTGACGTCGCCGTCGTCACCAACATCACCCACGAGCACCTGGACTTTCACGGCTCGCTGGAGGCGTACCGGCGGGCCAAGGCGATGCTCTTTGAGGGACTGAGCCGCTCTTTCCGCAAGCCGGGCGTCCCCAAAGTCGCCGTCCTCAACCGGGACGACAGTTCCTACGACCTCCTCCGCCCCATTCCTGCCGACCGTCACCTGACCTATAGCCGCTCCGGCCCGGCGGACGTGACCGTCCAGGAGGTCCGGCACGGGCCCGACGCCACCCGTCTGACCCTGAATCTCCCCGATGGCCCGCTGGAGGTGACGACCCCGCTGGTCGGCGCGTACAACGTCAGCAACATCCTGGCGGCAACGGCGGCGGCGGTGGCCCTGGGCATCCCGGCGGAGGCGATCGCGCAGGGGATCGCGTCGGTGCGGGGGGTGCCGGGGCGGATGGAGCGGATAGACGAGGGGCAGGACTTTCTGGCAATTGTGGACTTCGCCCATACCCCCAACGCGCTGGAACAGGCCCTGCGGGCGGCGCGGGAGATGGCCCCGGGGCGGGTCATCGTCGTCTTCGGCTGCGCCGGACTGCGGGACCGGCAGAAGCGGACGCTGATGGGACGGGTGGCCGGAGAACTGGCCGACGTGGTCGTCCTGACCGCCGAGGACCCCCGGACGGAGGATTTGGAGGAGATCATGGCCGTCAGTGCGGCGGCGGCGCAGGAGGCCGGGAAACGGGAAGGGGTTGACCTCTTCCGGATCCCGGACCGGGGGGAGGCGATTCTGCGGGCATGTCAGATGGCCCGCCCCGGGGACGTGGTCATCGCCTGCGGCAAGGGGCACGAACAGTCCATGTGCTTCGGGACGGTGGAGTACCCCTGGGACGACCGGGAGGCGATGCGGCGGGCCCTCCACGGCCGGACCCTGGATACCCTTCCCACCGCCCGCCGGGGATAGGAGATAGGGAAACGTGCCGGGCACTTCTGGAAGTGCCCGGCGCGTTTTATTATTTATTTCACCGAAAACCCCACCGGCGCCAGCCGCTCCCCCAGCCGCCGGTAGTCCCGCCCCGTGTAGAGGAACGGAGCCAACCGAGCGAAGTCCACCCGTCCCTCTTCATCCAGAACCGCCTCGTCCACGTGGACGGCGACCACCTCGCCGATGAACAGGTCGTGGCTCCCCAGCGGGACGGTGTGGCGGAGGCGGCATTCTATGTTGACGGGGCACTCGGCGATGAGGGGGACCTGTACCTGGACCCCGGGGGCGCGGGTGAAGCCGCAGGCGGCCCACTTGTCCACGTCCTTCCCGGAGACGCGCCCGCAGGTATCCGCCGCGTGGGCCTGTTCGGCGGTGGGCAGGTTGACGACGAACTCCCCCGCAGCCTGGATGAGGTAATGGGAGTAGCGGGAAGGCCGCACCCCGATGCCGATCATCGGCGGCGTGGAGCACAACGTCCCCACCCAGGAGAGGGTGACGATGTTGGCCTGATCCCCCACGCCGCAACTGATCAGTACCACCGGCAGAGGATACAGATAGGTTCCCGGTTCGCGGATTTGTTTGGCCATCGGCATGCTCCTCCTGTCTGTTGTGTGTCAATCAATATTATTCAGCAGCGCGCGCACCGCTTCGGCTGTCACCCCGGCCACCCGAACCACCTTGTGCCGGGAGGTGTGGCCGGAGAGAATCTCCACTGCATCCACCGACACGCCCAGTTGCCGGGCCAGGAAGGCCCGCAGGGCCTGGTTGGCCTTCCCCTCCGTCGCTGGGGCGCGCAGGCGCACCCGCAGCGCGTCCCCGTAGAGGCCAACGACGGCGTCCTGTCGGCTCCCCGGCGCCACGTGGACGCCGAAGGTGCACCCCTCCGGCCCCTCCTGAACCCTCAAACGCTCCACAACCACCTCCGGTCAAAGGTCCGTAGTGAGGCACGAAGCACAGTGGAATGCTGTCGCTTGCCTTTCGGCGGAGGCCTCACCCCCTCCCCTGACCCCTCCCCCTCTCCCGAACTTCGTTCGGGCGAGGGGGAGGGGAAAAGGGGGATTTTGGGGCGGCGGCTTCGCCGCCGCCCCAAAATCCC
>CALDFY010000076.1 GCA_937942115.1 uncultured Anaerolineae bacterium
CGACCCCAGGACCATCCCCGTCCCGACAATCAGAAAGATCGCTGTCGCAACCAAGCGAGAAGCACGGGCCATTTCTTCGCACCTCCCGATTGCATCGGCCCGACGGGAAACCGCCGATATATCACCCAGAGACACAAAGAAAACATTTTTTAACCACCTACGCCAGGGGCTAAAAGATCACAAGTGTAGGTTTTTTCGCGCCCCTCTTGTTCTGGGCGGGCGGCGGGCTTCTTTGCCCCTCACCCCCCTTGCCCCCCTCTCCCATAAGCGTTAACTTAAGGCTGGCTTCGGCTCTCCGCTTCCCGCCGCCCCGGGCGCCGATGGGAAATCGGCCTCCCCTGGGGGCAACCGCAAGGGTTGCCCCTACGCTTCGCGCCGGGCATCAACCTGCGTTGACGCCCTTCTCAGGAGGTCGGCGAAGGCCGACCTTGTTGCGAACGAAGTGAAGGGACCCGGCCGAAGGCCCAAAGAGGCTGGCTTCAGTCAGCGCCCGAGGCGGCGACCCAACTGGCGCAGCCCCTTAAGTTCAGGAGAGGGATCGGGGGTGAGGTAAGGGGTGAGGACTTTACATCACCACCGTCAGCAAGACGGCCAGCAGCAGGAGCCCGGCGGCCAGCAGCACCCACCCCCGATTCTCCTCCACGGCCTGCTCCCACTCCCGACCGGGCGGCACCCAGACGGCCAGCGCGTCGGAAAGAGAAGTGTCGGTCAACATCTGCCGGAACGTTTCCATATCGGCGGGGCGGTCATCGGGGTGCATGGCCATTGCCGCCAGAATGGCCCGCTCGGTGGTCGGGGATATACGGGGGTTCAGCGTTCGGGGCGGGATCAGCGATTCCGGCCGGAGAAACCGCTCCCGGGCGTCGGCCGGGGGCTGGCCGGTCAGAAGATGATAGAGCGTCGCTCCCAGCGCGTAGATGTCGGACCGGGGGTCGGTGTGGCCTGTGTCGCCGCCGTATTGCTCCAGCGGTGTATAGGCGACCGTCCCCCGGCCCTGGAGGACGGTGATGGTTCGGGCGTCGTCGGGGGTTAACAATTTCACCAGCCCGAAATCTACCAGTTTGATGAACCCTCCGGCCGTCTCCTTAATGTTGGACGGTTTAATATCCCGGTGGAGAATCGGGGGGTCCTGGCTGTGGAGATAGGAGAGGGCATCGCACAACTGCATGGCCCATCCCAGAACCCGCTCCTCCTCCAGCATCCGGCCAGCGCGCCGCGCCTCCTCCAGGACCTGTCGGAGGTCCGGCCCGGCGACATAGTCCATCACCAGATATTCCCGTCCCCCCTCGGTAAAGTAGTCGGAGACTTTGGGCAGATTGGGGTGGTCCAGTCGGGCCAGGATGCTGGCCTCCCGGTAGAACTGTTGCTGGGCCTCGGCCTGCAGGTCGGGCGGGAGGTCGGGGTCAGTGAAAATCTCTTTGACCGCGCAGATGCGGCCTTCCAGCCGCAGGTCGGCGGCGCGGTAGACGGCCCCCATTCCTCCCTGCCCAATCGGGGCGAGGATGCGGTAGCGCGCGTGCAGGACCGTCCCGGGAGCCAGCAGCCTCGGCACTCTCTTCTCCTCCGGCAGAGCATGATAAACGAGATTGGGTTTCTGTCAAGCCATCGCGTGCTCCTGAGGAGAGACCTGCGGGGTTTGACCTGCAGCGCAGGCCGCCGAGCCTGTCAATACAGCATAACATCCTGAACGGTCCCCCCCCTTACGGTTGCCCCCGCTGGGGCAGGGGCAAGTCCAAGGGGCAAGGGCAAGCCCTGCCCCATATGCATCAATTTAAGGCTGGGTCGCGTTTCCCCTTCCCGCCGCCCTGGGCGCTGATGGGAAATCGGCCTCCCCTGGGGGCAACCGCAAGGGTTGCCCCTACGCTTTGCGCTGGGCGTCAACCTTCGTTGACGCATTCCAGAAGGGCGGCGCAGGCCGCCCTCTGGCCGGAGGCCCAGGGAGGCTGACTTTCAGTCAGCGCCCAGGGGCAACCGCGAGGGTTGCCCCTACGCCTTTTTGCGCTCCCGCGCCGGGACCCCGTAGGCCACCGTCTCGTCGGGAATGTCGTGGGTCACCACGGAGCCGGCGCCGATGACGGCCCGGCGGCCCACCCGCACCGGCGCCACCAGCATGGTGCCGGAGCCGATGAACGCCTCCTCTCCGATCTCCGTCCGGTGCTTCTGGCGGCCGTCAAAATTGCAGGTGACGGTGCCCGCACCGATGTTGGCCCCGGCGCCAACCCCGGCGTCCCCCACGTAACTGAAGTGGCCCATTTTGGCCCCCGGGCCCAGGTAGGCATTTTTGACTTCGCCGAAATTGCCCACATGCGCTCCAGGCCCCAGATGCGCACCCGGCCGGAGGTGGCTGAAGGGGCCGACGTCGCTCCCTTCCTCCATAACGGCCCCCTCCACCACCGAGGCCACCACCCGGCAGCGGTCGCCGATGACGCTATCTTCTATCAGGGCGTTGGGGCCAATCCGGCACCCCCTGCCGACCACCGTCTGCCCGCGCAGAATGGTGTTGGGCCAGATGACCGTATCCGGGCCGATGGTGACCGTCGGCTCAATGTAGGCCGTCTGGGGGTCTATCATGGTCACCCCGGCCTCCATCCAGCGGCGGTTGATGCGGGAGCGCAGGACGGCCTCCGCTTCCGCCAGGTGGACGCGGGTGTTGATGCCCAGGGCCTCGGTAGGGTCGTCGGCGGTCACGGTAACCACCTCCTGGCCCTCACCGGCCGCCATCTCCACCAGGTCGGTCAGGTAGTACTCCCCTTTGCGGCTCAGGGGGAGGAGGGGGAGGTGGGCCCAGAGCCAGGCCGCGTCGCAGGCGTAGACCCCGGCGTTCAGTTCCCGGATGGCCCGCTCCGCGTCCGTCAGGTCGGCCTCCTCCACGATACGCGCCACGCTCCCGTCGGCCCGGCGCACCACCCGGCCGAAGCCCCGGGGGTCTTCGGCAACGACGGTCAGAATGGAAAGGACGGCCCGGGCCGAACGGCGCGCGTCCACCACCCGGTGAAGGGTCTCCGGAGTCAAGAGGGGCATGTCGGCGTAGAGGATGAGCACCTCATCAGCCCGGCCCTCCAGCACCGGACGGGCCTGAAGGACGGCATGCCCGGTGCCCCGTTGCTCCCGCTGTTCGGCGTAGGCGACGGCCTCCCCCACGGCCCGTCGCACCTCTTCGGCCCCGTGCCCCACCACCAGTACCGGGGGAAAGTCGGAGAGGCCGCGCACGGCATCCAGGGCGTAGAAGACCATCGGACGCCCGCAGAGGGGGTGGAGGACTTTGGGGACTTCCGACCGCATCCGCGTCCCCTGCCCGGCGGCCAGAATGACGATTCCCAGCATCTTCGCTCCTTATGACCCCTGACGACAGACCACTGACGACAGATGACTGATGACTGACCATCATTATACCTGCAAACGGGGATTTGACCAGTATCGCCGGTTCCGGTCGAGGGCGCTTAAAAAGTCACCCCGGAGGCACAAAGACACCAAGAACGGAAAAACTTCTCGCTTTTTTCACCCTTTAGACACTCTGTGCCTTTGTGTCTTGGTAGTTTATTGCTTTGCCTGAACTTTTAAGCAATCTCCCGGTCGGGGAAGGGGAACGGATTTGGCTTTCTAACCGCTGGGTGTATAATTCTATCCGGGCAGTTTGCAGAGGGGCTCTCATCCCCCTCACCCCGCCCCCTGTCCCCCTGAAGTTCGGCCTTTTCGGGGCGGGTTGTTAGAAAATCGGTAACTACCTACGCCAGGGGCTCAAAGCCCAATGGCCCTAACTTTTTCGGCGCGCTGGCCTCACCCCTCCCCCGGCCCCTCTCCCAAACGAAGTTTGGAGAGGGGAGGGCCGGGAGAGGGGTGAGGCCAGCGCGCTGAAAAAGTTAGGGCCATTGGGCTTTGAGCCCCTGGCGTAGGTAGTTACCCCTTGACTTTTTCCCCCTTTATGGTATGATTTGTCTTGCAAGTAAGAAAAACAAGACGAGAGATGAAATGGAAAAAAGGCCGTGCCCTCAATTCTACGGCGCAGTGACGGTCAGCGAGCGTGGACAGGTGGTCATCCCGA
>CALDFY010000077.1 GCA_937942115.1 uncultured Anaerolineae bacterium
GTATTGTTTTTTCTTCAGCCTCCCCTCGGCTTTCCCTCCCAATCGTTCCCTTGACAATTTTGAGAGCATCTCCCCTCCCCTCTCCCAAACGAAGTTTGGGAGAGGGGAGGGGCCGGGGGAGGGGTGAGGCCAGCGCGCTGAAAAAGTTAGGGCCATTGGGCTTTTAGCCCCTGGCGTAGGTAGTTACCATAAATCTTGGTGATCTTTGTGCCTTTGTGTGAGATGCCTTTTGCCCTGCGTTTTGAAAAAAGCATCTATCCGCTTTTGCCGCGTTCTGTAGCACACGGAAGAACACGGAAAGACACGGAAATGCACGGAAAATAATTTTTATTTCCGTGTTCATCCGTGTTGATCCGCGTTTTTCCGCGTCCTATCTGAAAAGTGTCAGGTAGCCAGAAGCGAATGTAGAGTGCATCTACCCGGAGGTCGTTTGTGATCCTCATACTGCCTCCTCCGGATTATACCCACACCCCCTCTCCGATCCGCCCCAGCACCAGTGCCAGCAGGGCCATGCGGACGTAGACGCCGTTGCGGGCCTGGCGGAAATAGGCGGCATTGGGGAGTGAGTCCACGTCGGTGGCAATCTCATCCACCCGGGGGAGCGGATGCATCACCGTCACATCGGGGTTGACCCGCTCTATCATCTCCCGGGTGAGGATGTAACTCCCCTTCAGCCGCTCGTATTCGGCGGGGTCGGCAAAGCGTTCTTTCTGAATGCGGGTCATGTAAAGGACGTCGGCCTCGGCCAGCGCGGCCTCTAAGTCCGTTGTCTCCTCTACCCGCACCCCCTGGGCCCGCAGGTCGGCGACGATGTCGGCGGGCATCCGCAATGGCTCCGGGCTGACCAGAATGAGGCGGCAGTCGTAGTGGCGGTAGACCCAGACCCCGGAGTGGACGGTGCGGCCGAATTTCAGGTCGCCGCAGAGGGCGATGGTCAGGCCGTCCACCCGGCCCCGCTCGGCGCGGATGGTGTAGAGGTCCAGCAGGGCCTGGGTGGGGTGCTGGCCGGCCCCGTCGCCGCCGTTGATGACCGGATGCTCCGCGACCTCCGCCGCCCGCTTCGCCGAACCGACCTGCGGATGGCGGATGACGATGACGTCGGCGTATCCGTCCACCGTCCGGACCGTATCCTCCAGCGTCTCCCCCTTTGCTACCGAGGTGGATTCGGCGGAGGAGAAGCCGACGACGCGCCCGCCCAGGCGGTGCATCGCGGTCTCAAAGGAGAGGCGGGTCCGGGTACTGGGCTCAAAAAAGAGGGTCGCCAGGACGTAGCCGTTCAGGAGGTCCAGGGAGGGAGTCCGTTGCAGACGGGCCCGGAATTCGTCGGCGATGTCCATGATCCGCTCCAGTTCCTCCCGGGTGAACTGAGCGCCATCCAGAATATCTTGGCCTTTCAGGGTCATGGCAGTTCTCCTCAAAGGATGCGGGATGCTGAACGCCACTCCGCTTTGACGCCACTTCGCTGCGCTTCGTGGCTGACTACGAACGGGACGCCACTCCGCTGCGCTGCGTGGCTAACTACGAACGGGACGCCACTCCGCTGCGCTGCGTGGCTGACTACGAACGGTTCGTAGTCAGGCACGGAACGAAGTGGAGTGCCGTTTTGACGCCACTCCGCTGCGCTGCGTGGCTAACTACGAACGGTTCGTAGTCAGGCACGGAACGAAGTGGAGTGCCGTAGACGCCACTCCGCTGCGCTGCGTGGCTGACTACGAACGGGACGCCACTTCGCGGCGCTTCGTGGCTCACGCAGCGGGCAGGGTGAACGCAAACCGGCTTCCGTGGCCCGGCGCGCTCTCCACGATCACTTCTCCGCCCAGTTTCTCCACGATGCGTTTCACAATAGAAAGCCCCAGGCCGTACCCCTTCTCTTCGGAGGAGAGGCGGGTGAACGGAGTAAACAGGCGGCTCTGCTCCTCTGGGGTGAGGCCGGGGCCGTTATCCTGTACCCAGAAGCGGACCATCCCCGGGGAATCCGGCGGGAAGTCGGCGCCGAGTTCCACGCGCGGGGGCTGGCTGCCGTATTTGATGGCGTTGCTGATATAGTTGAACCATACTTCCTCCACCCACGGCGCGTAGCCCAGGGCGGCAGGCCAGGCCTCGGGAAGGATGATTTCGGCCCCCGATTGCTCCACCAGGTCGCGCAGGCGGGAGAGGGCGTCGGCCACGATGGTCGCCATATCCAGGGGTTGGGTTTCCACCTCCTGGGAGCGGACGGTTGCCAGGAGCAGGAGGGCCTCCAGAATATCCGCCATTTTCTGTCCGCTACGGGCAATACTGCGCAGGTGCTCCCGCAGGGCCTCGGGGGAGAAGGCCTGAAGACCCCATTCCAGCATCTCCGCGTAGCCGATGATGAGCGACACCAGGCCCCGAAGGTCGTGGGCCAGGGTGTGGGCGAAGGCGTCCAGTTCCTCGTTGCGGGCTTCCAGTTGGAGGGCATACTGGCGCAGTTGCTCCTCTACTTGCTTGCGCCGGACAATCTCCCGCTGGGCCAGCATCAGCGCTTGAGACTTGGCAAGCGCCAGAGCAATCTGGGATCCCGCATACTCGGCCCGGGCGACCTCGTCGGGCTTGAAATGACGGGGTTTTTCGTAGGCGAGGATGACTGCCCCCAGTTTCTGAGCACCCATCATCAGGGGAATGGCGATCACCGAACGGGCGGAGAACATCGCGGCGATGCGGGGGCTGAGGTACGGAGTGTTGAAGGCGTCCTCAATCGCCAGCGCGCGCCCCAGATGAAAGACAGATGCGGTCACCGTCGTCTCGTTGGGAGGAATTTGAATGGTTGGATAAATCTCCCGCATCGGCCCGTAGGCGGTCGTGGGGATGGGCACACCGCGCTCCTCGTCCCAGAGGGTGATGTAGCACGCATCGGCTCCAAAGAGTTCCCCCAGCCGGTCGGCCAGGGCCTGGAGCATATTCTGAAAGTCAGTGGTCCCGATGGCGATGCGGAGCATCTCGTTCAATGCGGCCAGATAGCGGCTCTGCTCCTCCAGCATCTGCCAGACGCGGGATCGCTGGATGGCGGCTCCCAGGATGCCGGCGGCCATCTGCAGCGTCTCTATCTCTGTCTTCGTCCACTCCCGCTCAAAGCGGCACTCGTCAAACCCGATGAACCCCCACCATTCCTTGCCCACCCAGACCGGCACTGCGGCGATGGCCCGGATGTCCTGGGCGGCCAGGACGTCCCGTTCGCTCTCGGGGAAATCGCGCACCAGACCGTAGACCGGTTCGCCCCGGCTCATCTGCTCCACCCAGCGGGCAAAGCCGACCCGGACGTAGGGGAAGTTTTGCAGGTCGGGATTATCTATCTGGGGCGTAGCGTCGGGTGCGGCCCACTCGTACCGCTGACTGGTCAGCAGTTCCCCCTCAGGACCGGTGTGGTTCTCAAAGACGTACACCCGGCTGACATCGGTGGCTCTGCCCAGGGAGGCCAGGATGGCCGGGACTTCCTGCTGCCAGTCCACCGCCTGGAGGAGACGGTTGGCAGAGTAGGCCACAGCCTCCAGAATCGCATCGCGGCGGCGGAGCGCTTCCTCGGTCTGCCGCAGTTCGGTGATCTCCCGCAGGACGACCACCCGGCCGCTGAGCCGTCCGAGCCGGTCGTGAAGGGGGGAGATGCGCAGATCGTAGAAGCGGGCCTCCGGCCCCTCTCCCAGCGTGATCTCCGCCTGAGCCTGGAATAAGTGGCCGAATCGTTCCAGCAGGTCCACCCGTCGGGTCACGATCTGCTGGATGGGTCTGCCGATGAGTTCCGGGGCGGGGCGGCGGAAAATGTGCAGGGCCGCCGGGTTCAGGTCCACGACGCGGTTCTGGGTATCCAGGACGATGACCCCATCGGCCATACCGTCCACGACGATGCTGCGCGCAATGGGGACGAGGTCCAGCAGCCGGAACCGGAACAAACCCAGAAACATCAACAGGCCCGCCAGAGTAAACGCCAGGGGAGTCAGGTCTACGGGATGCAGGGGATTCAGGCCGAAGATGTAGAGCGCGTTCGCCAGCCAGGGCAACAGGGCACCGGATAGGATGGCGAGGATTTGTCTCCGGTAGGGGGGTGAGGAATGGGGGAACGCCTTCAGGAGCAGACCGGCGCCGAGGAGGAGCAGGGAATAGGAGTACGCGAAGTGGACCCACCACCAGGCTCCGTGGGTGACGCTGACCAGGGTGTATGGCCCCTGCATCACCATCTCAAACCGGCTCCACAGGAGGCCGTGGAGGTCGTTGGTCAGGGCGGCCAGCCAGGTGAGGGCGGGCTCCCCGGTCAGCAGGAGCCAGCGGCGACCGGCCAGCCAGTTCTCCCGGCCCGTATACTGGAGCACCAGGGCCAGCCAGGCCCCCGGCACGGTGACGATGCCCAGATACCCCATCCGGGCCCAGAAGAAAGCGAAGGAGTGGTCCCGGCTGGTCATTTCCAGTGCGTAGCATCCGGACCACTCCGCCACTGCCAGCATCAGAAGGGTCAGCGACAGGGCGCCGGGGGCGGGCCGTCGCCGCCAGGCGACGAGGGCCAGGGCGAGGGCCAGGATTCCTGCCCCGGCCACCGGCCAAATATAGGGTGGAAACTGCCAGGATGTGGGCATGGTCCGGAGAAGTTTTGTCCCGGGCAACCAGATTACCAGGCGGGTGCCGGCTGGCTGTTGACTGGGTTTGCTATCTCAAGCCCTTCGGCTTTAGCAGCGTCCAGCAGAACCGTGTCCGCACTGACGAAAATCAGAGACGGCAAATTCGCAATCCGTCGCCGATGATCCACAAGTTTCGCGGAGGCCAATTGCACTCCATCGTAGCCACGCAAACCGTGTCGGGCGATCAGGTTCATCGCTTCTTCAACGATGTCTGCACCCACTTCCACGATGTGGTATTGACTGTAGAAATGATGCCGGAAATCACCGGCGATTCGCAGCGCGTCCTTATGGCTCAGATTGCCCTCGCGTACCTTCCGCCAAATGGCTGCTGTAATCTCTGCACCAGTAATACGAGAGACAAGGAGGATGTGATCTGAAGCGGGGTCTGTTATTCTCTGTACCCACTCTGTGCCCGCTTCCCAAGCATATCGCTTCACCAGGGCACTGCTGTCAAAGTAATAATTGGTCATACAACCCTACCGGCGTTCCTCAATGATGATTTCTGAAAGGGGTTTTCCCCGGATGGAGAGGGGTTCGGGCCGGTAAACCCCTTCGGGCGAGGGATGGGGTAGAGAAACCAGTCCTTCGGCTTCCAGTTGGAGGTAAAAAGCCCGCTCTTGATTTCCCCGGCCCGAGTTTTTCAACGTTAAGGTCAAGGTGACTTGTGTTCCCTCAGGAAGGGGCACACTTTTGTCCAGGACAATGGTGTTCCCCTGGATTGTGCCTGTTGCCACAATTCTTTCAATGGTCATCTGGCACCTCACTCCGGTCCTGAAACGGACATTTTATGCGCCACCATCCCCAGACGGCGGATCCCCTCGCGGATTTCCTCCGGCGTCAGCGCGCAGAAAGGGAGACGGACGAATCCGTCGCCGCCGCCGTTGGCGAAGAAGCCCCGACCGTCGGTCAGCCGCAGGCCGGCCTCCTGCGCCCGCCGGAGCAGGTCCTCCGCCCGGACCGAACCGTTGAGGTACAGGCCCACGAAGAAACCGCCATCCGGACGATGCCAGGTCGCCCGGTCTCCCAGGTGCTCCTCCAGCGCCGCCAGCATCGCTTCCAGCCGGGGGCGGTAAAGGGCCTTCAGGTACTCCAGATGGGGCTCCAGCCATCCCCGACGGATGAATTCGTAGACTATGGCTTGATTGAGGTAACTGGCGTTAATGTAGGTGTCTTCCGCCATCTTCGCCAGCGGCTCCGCCAGGTCGGGCGGCAGGACGGCGTAGCCCACCCGCAGGCCCGGACTGACCAGTTTGCTGTAGGAGGACATCTGGACCACCCGCTCCGGGGCGAAGTCCCGCAGGGTGGGGAGGTCGGCTCCCCGGTAGCGGAGGCGGCGGTAGGGGAGGTCCTCCACTGCCCAGAACCCGTACTCCCGGGCCAGTTCGGCGACCCGTTGCCGCTTCGCGGCCGCCATCACGGACCCGCTGGGGTTCTGGAAGTCGGGGACCAGGTAGAAGAGGACGGGGCGCTCGCCGCCCCGCAGCTGCTCCTCCAGGGCTTCCACATCGGGCCCGTCGTCCCGGAGCGGGATGCCCACGACCTGCGCCCCGGCCCGCCGCAGGACGGTGATGGCCCGGTCGTAGGACGGCTCCTCAGTGTAGGCCACGGCGCCGGGCCGGACCAGCATCCGGGCCAGCAGGTCCAGCAACTGGAGGGAGCCCTGCCCAACGACCACCTGGTCTTCGTGAGCGCCGGTCTCTGCAGCGATGTGGGCGCGCAGGGGGCGGAAGCCCCGGGCCGGGGCATACTGGAGAACTTCGTCTCCGTGCTCCATCAGCACGGTGGTGGCGCATTCCGCCAGTTTCGCCTTCGGGAACGACTCGGCGGGGGGAACCCCGCGAGTAAAGGGAATCACAGACCCGTTTGCCATTCTCCGTGTTCCTCACAAACCAAGATAGTGCTGTCGGATGTGGGGATTTTGGGAAAGGGCCGCGCATGCGCCCTCCAGGACGATGCGCCCATTTTCCAGCACGTATCCCCGGTCGGCCAGCGACAGGGCGTGATGGATGTTCTGCTCCACCAGCAGGATGGTCAGGCCGCGCTCCCGCAGAACTCGGAGCCGGTCGTATATGGCCTCCACCAGGATCGGCGCCAGTCCCAGCGAGGGTTCGTCCAGCATCAGCAGCCGGGGGCGGGAGGCCATCCCCCGGGCGATGGCCAGCATCTGGCGCTCGCCGCCGCTCAGCGTCCGGGCCAGTTGGTGCCGGCGTTCCTTCAGGCGGGGGAACAGTTCAAACAGTTCGTCCAAAACCCCGGTTTTCAGAACGTCCCGGTTGCCATACGCTCCCATCATCAGGTTTTCCATCACGCTCATATTGGGAAATAATCGCCCCCCCTCCGGCACGTGGGCAATGCCGATTCGGCTGATGGTGTGGGGAGGCTGACCGGAGATTTCCTGTCCGTGGAAGAAAATTTGTCCGGATGTTGGCTGAAGGAGGCCGGAAATGGTCTTCAGCAGCGTCGTCTTTCCTGCCCCGTTAGGGCCGATGATGGCGACCATCTCTCCTTCGCGGACATAGAAGGAGACCCCGTTCAGGACCGGGACGCGGTGGTACCCGCTGGAGAGTTGCTCCACGCGAAGGAGTTCGTTCAACATACCGCCCCCTTTCCCAGGTAGGCCTCTATCACCCGGGGGTTGGTGCTGATTTCCTGGGGAGTTCCTTCGGCGATGACCTCGCCGTAGTCCAGGACGACGATGCGCTGGGCCAGGCCCATCACCATCTGCATCACGTGTTCTACAATGCAGAGGGTGATGCGCTTTTCCTCGTTCAGCCGGCGCAGGATGTCCATCAGCCCGGCCAGTTCGGAAGGGTTCAGCCCGGCCCCGGCCTCGTCCAGCAGCAGGAGGGTCGGTTCCGTCGCCAGGGCGCGCGCCAGTTCCACCCGCCGCAGCGGGGCCAGTCCCATGTCGCAGCATCGCTGGTGGCGGTACTCTTCCAGTTCACAAATCCGGAGGACCTCATCCACTTTCCGTTGCACTTCCCGGCCCCGATATCGCTTATACGCGCCCACGCGGACGGCCTCTTCTACGGTCATATTGGCGAAGGCCCGGGGGACCTGGAAGGTACAGGTGATCCCCAGGTCGCAGATGGTATGGGGCGGCTTTCCGGTGATGTCGGTGCCGTTGAAGAGGACCCGGCCCGAGTCCGGTTTCTGCAGGCCGATAATGTTGAAAAAGAGCGTGGTCTTGCCGGCGCCGTTGGGGCCGATGATACTGAAGATTTCCCCCGCCCGGATTTCCAGGCTCACGTTGTTGAGGGCGACCAGGCTACCGAAGCGCTTGGTGAGTTGGGAGACCTGAAGGATGGGCGCCGACATTGTCCTACTCCTTTACAAGCCGGGATAGGAGACGGTCGTAGGCCTGGCGGAGCATCGGGCCCAGTCCCTGAGGGCGGAAGAGGGCGATGAGGATGAGCACCGTTGCATAGACGACCAAGTAGAGCCCTTCCAGTTGGCCGCCCAGGTTGGCGCGCAGGAATTCCCGCACACTGACCAGCAGGATGGCGGCCATCACCGGCCCGTAGGTGATGCCCATTCCGCCGACGATCCCCAGAATGGCGACTTCTATGCTCATCGGGCCGCTGAAGAAGTTAGGGTGGATGAAGCCGTACATACAGGCATAGATGCTCCCCGTCACGCCGACCAGAAAGGCGTAGATGGCCAGCGCCTGCAACTTGCATTTCTGCGTGTTGACCCCCAGCACTTCGGCGGCTTCCTCGTTCTCCCCCAGGGCCATCAGATAGTATCCCAGTTTGGAGTGGCGGATCCAGTGGTTGACCAGCAGGGCCAGCGCCAGCAGGCCCAGCATAATGTAGTAAAAGGGCATATAGGTCGCGAAGCGAAGGTGGTAGAAGGACCATTCGTGATACGGGAGGTAGCGCTCTACCGGTCCCCCGACCTGGCTCCAGATGAGGAAGGTCACCCGCAGGACTTCCACCAGGGCGGCGGAGGAGAGGGCGTACCAGACCTCTTTCACCCCGAAGCGGAAGAGGGGGTATCCGATGAGCACCGCGAACCCGACGGCGACCAGTCCTCCCAGGACCATCCCCAGCCAGGGGGAGACGTTCAGGCGGATGAGGAGGGTACCGGCCGTGAAGGCGCCCAGGCCCAGGTAGGCTCCGGCGGCCAGGTCCAGTTGGCCGGCCAGGCCGCCGATAACGTTCCAGGCCGTAGCCAGCACGCCGTAGAGCAGGATGGTCGTCAGCAGGACCAGGGTGTACTGGTCCGTTCGGACGGCGATGGGGAGGAGAAGGGCAACTCCCAGCAGCGCGGCGAGCAGAAGGCGGTTCAGGCCCTCACGGGTTCTCCGCATCACTTCCTCCCGAAAAGCCCTCGGGGGCGCAGCCAGAGGACGAGGATGAAGAGCAGGTAGACGATGAGGGAGCGAGCCCGGGGGTCCCAGAGGGACATCCCGACGGCCTCTGCGGCCCCAACGATGATGCCGGAGATCAGAAGACCGGGGATAGACCCCAGGCCGGCCATCGCCAGCACACACCAGCTCAGCAGCCCAAACCGGACGCCCATCGTAGGGTCCACCTGCTGGAAGGTCATCAGCAGGCCCCCGGCGATGGCCGTCAACGCGGAGCCCAGGCCGAAGGCCAGCGCGTAGGTCTGGCGGTAGGGGACTCCTAACAGCGATGCGGCGTCCAGGTCATCCGATGCGGCCCGGATGGCCCGCCCGGCCCACGTTCGGGAGAGGAACAGGTAGACCCCTGCGATAGCCAGGACGCTCACGACCGCAGAGACCAGACGGGAGGCGAGGATCGTATACGGGCCGACCTGGATGTTCCCCTGGATGATGGAGTAGGGGAGGGCACGCGGCTGGGCCTTCCAGACCAGTTGCGTCAGCGCCCGCAGGAACGTCATCAACCCCACCGTCACCGCGATTTGCGTCACGTACTTCTGACGAAGGGTCCGGTCAATCAGTGCATAGTAGGCCAGCACCCCGATCAGGAAGAGGGCCGGGAAGGTCAACAGAGGGGTGAAGACCGCGTCCGCTCCCGCCCACAGGCCGATCCAGAACGTGAGGTACATAGAGAGCATCACAAAGTCGCCGTGGGCGAAATTGACCACGTTCATCACCCCGAAAATGAGGGAGAGGCCCAGCGCGATCAGGGCGTAGATGCAGCCGGTCAGGGCGCCGTTGATGAGGTTTTGCAGAAGTGTATCGGTCATCCGGCCTCCGGTGGGGCGGATGGGGGGCCGGACTCCTCGGGAGTCCGGCCCCCGTCGGGTCTAAGAGCTGGTCTGAAAAATCTGGAAGAGGAGTAAAAATGTTCGTAGTCAGCCACGAAGCAAAGCGGAGTGGCGTTCCAGGGGGCCAAAACGGCACTCCCCTTCGTTCCGTGCCTCACTAC
>CALDFY010000078.1 GCA_937942115.1 uncultured Anaerolineae bacterium
GCGGGATTGAAGCCCGCGCCGAAGGTGACGAGGTCCACGACCAGGACCAGAAGGGCCAGGGCCTCACCCCACCGGGCCTCACCCCACCCCCGGCGGCTGTGGCGCGGGGGAGGGGTGAGGCACGCCCGTAGGCATACACCCGGGCCGCGTCGTCGGTGAGGAGCGTGTCAAAGGAGCCGACGCGCAGGGCCGGGTGCGCGGCGCGGGCCTGGCCCAGCAGGCGGTAGTAGTCGGCCATACCGGGGCGGGCGGAATAATGGCCGGGGGTATCGTCCCACGGGAAGGGCACCCGGTTGTAGGGGTCGTCCTCCCACTTCCCGCCGTAGAAGCGGCCCGGGGATTCCACCCCCACCTCGTCGCCGTAGTAGACGGTCGGCGCGCCGGGGAGGGTGAACTGCAGGAGCGCCAGCAGCCGCTGATAGGCGTCGGTCTCGTCCGGGGAGAGGTCGCCGCCCCCCGACTTCTGGCCGTGGGAGAGGACGAAGCGGACCCGGTTGGTGTCGTGGGAGCCGACCAGGTTGAGCATCGCGGCCAGCGCCTCCGGCGGGTAGTCCTCCACCAGCGAGTGGAGCCAGGCGTCCAGTTGGGAGACGGTGATGGGGTCCAGGACGCCGCCCGCCGAGGACGGGTTGTTGTCGTTATCTTCGTAGCGGGTCTCCCGGAGGAAGGAGAGGACGGCGCTGCGGAAGCGGTAGTTCATCACCGCGTCCCACTCCCCGCCCAGGAGCCAGGGGGTGGCATCGCCCCACTCCTCGCCGATGATGGCCGCATCGGAGTCCGCGCCCTTCACCGCCTGGCGGAAGCCCTCCCAGTAGTCGTTGGCGGGGTCGCGGGTGAGGCCGGGGTCTATGTCCCCGCCCACGTCCAGCCGCCAGCCCGCCGTCCCGGAGAGAACCCAGCGGGTGGCGATAGCGCCCGTCCCACTGTAGATATACGTCCGCACGGCGGGGTTGGAAGAGCGCAGGACCGGAAGGGTGTCGTACCCCCACCAGGAGAGGTAGCCGTCGGGCCAGTCGGAGAAGGTGTACCAGTCATAGTAGGGGCTGGATTGGGACTCGTACGCGCCGACGGTCGGGTAGCGGGAGTACTTGTCAAAATAGATACTATCCGACGAGGTGTGGTTGAAGACGCCGTCCAGGATGACCCGGATGCCCTGTGCTTCGGCGGCGGAGAGGAGGGCCGCCAGCGCCCCGTTCCCGCCCAGGTGCGGGTCCACCTCCTCGTAGGTCGTGGTGTCGTACTTGTGGTTGGAGGGGGAGCGGAAAACGGGGTTCAGGTAGAGCGCGGTGACGCCCAGGGACTTCAGGTAGTCCAGTTTCTGGGTGATGCCCTGCAGGTCGCCGCCGTAGAAGTCCTCGCCCCAGCGGTTGGGGTAGGGGCCGGCGGGGTCGCGGGGGTCTATGACGGGCGCGTTCCAGGTCGTGTAGGTGATGCCGCCGGTCGGGTTGCCGTAGTAGAAGTGGGTGCCGGAGACGACGTCGTTGGACGGGTCGCCGTTGCGGAAGCGGTCGGGGAGAATCTGGTAGACGACGCCGTTCTTCAGCCAGTCGGGCGTCCGGAAGCCCGGGTCGTAGACGGTCAACTGGAAGGAGAGGTCGGGGGACTCGTCGTAGGCCCGGCCGGGGCCGCCCTCGTTGTAGCCCCGGTAGAGTCCCTCCACAACGTGGTCGTCCTCGTAGTAATCGGTGTCGGTGCCGTCCTGGACGATGAAGCGGTACCAGAGGACGGTGGGCTGGGTGGGGGTGATGGTGACGGCCCAGTAGTCGTAGGCGGGGTCGGAAGCGACGATGTGCAGTGGGTAAATCCTCACCCCACCCTGCCTCACCCCACCCCCGGCGGCTTCGCCGTCACCCCCTCTGGTCAGGGGGAGGGGTGAGGCCCAGACCCGGAGGTAGACGGCGGTCAGGTCGCCCGCGAAGGCCCGCAGCCGCAGCGTGACCGGCGTCCCGGCGGGGACGGGGCCGACGGGGGTACGGTAGGCGGAGTCGCGGGAGTCGTGGAGCAGGCCGTCCCAGAAGACGTCGTTGTCGTGGGCCGCGCCGAAGGTGACGTGGCGGACGACGGTGGCGGTGTCGGTGGCGCTTTCGGCGGTGACGGTGAGGGCGTTGGCCCCGCGCGCCAGCGTGACCGGCTGGGTGAAGCGCCCATCGGCATCCAGCGTGGGGGTGTAGAGGGCCGTGCCATTCAGGTCCACCGTGACGGTGACGCCGACGGCGGGGGAGACCGCGCCAGTGACAGTGATGTCCGGCGCGGCGAAGAACGCGCCCTCCGGGGGATGGGTCACCTCCAGCGTGAGCGCGGGGGCCAGGACGTAGGTCGCCAGGAACTGCTGGGTGGTGGGGTCATCCCAGCCGGCCGACTGGTCGTCGGCGGGGACAGTGTCAAAGGCGCCCTTCGTACCGGCAGTCTGGGTGGCGTAGAACTGGAGGTGGACCGGCGTGCCGGGGGTCGGGGAGATGCCCAGGTCGGCGAAGGGGATGGCGAACTCCACTCCCACCCCGTCAGCGAAGGCGACGTGGGTGCCGATCATCCCGCCGCCGGAGATGCCGCCCCAGTTGGTCCCCGCGCCGGTACTGTAGTCTGTGCCGTTCCAGCGGCGCAGTTCCGTCCAGCCGTTGTCGTCGCCGCCTGCCCCGGAGCCGACGATGTTGCCCCGGACCACCGCGTCGGGGATGATGCGGTAGGGGAGGAGGACCGGCGTCCCGCCGACGTTGGCGTGGGTGGCGGTGTAGGCAAAGTAGATGGCGTTATTCCAGGGGTCGCGGGGGAGCGTGCCGCCGGTAGCGGTATAGCGGCCCGTGGCGACGACCAGGCCGAAGGAGCCGGAGGATGTGGTGCGGGTGTAGGCGTAGAGGGGGACGAAGACGTAGAGATTCTGGCCGTCGTTGGTCACATAGAGGCTGATGACGTCGGTCCAGTGGGTGCCGTTCTAGTCCCGGGGACCGGGAGAGGCCAGGTCGCCCCGGGGGTCGGCGGCGAGGGCCGGCCCGTAGGCGGGGTCTGGCTGCCCGTCCAGAGTGACCGTCGCGCCCCGGGCGGGGGGTGGGGAGAAGAGCCATGCCGTCAGAGCCAGCGCGCCGACAGCGACGATCAGGGCCAGAAGCGAGCGGTATCGGGGTATGCCTGTCCTGTTATGGGATAGGATGGTGGAACGGTACATCTGTTCACCCCAACGAATCTCTGGATCAGAGATGCCCGCCCGATGCTCAAAGCATCGGGCTCAGATGCGAAGCCCCTGCCGGGCTTTGGATCTGAGCCCGACCGTTTCCGGTCGGGCAGGTTTTCGCCCGATGCTAATTGCAACTGGAAAAATGGTTTGGGCAGTCCACCGCGACTTTCCCTCACCCCCCCTGCCCCCTCCCCCTCTCCCGCTTGCGGGAGAGGGAAGGGAAAATGGGAGGGGGTTTTGAGGGCGGCGGCTTCGCCGCCGCCCTCAAACCCCCTCTTCCACCCCCTTGGAGAAGGGGGCAAGGGGGTCGTCCATTCTCTAATCCTCCACCGTCCGCCAGACCTGGGCCTCCATAGCGCGCTCGCGGAAGCGGGGGAGCACGGTCGCTTCCACCGGGAGGACGGCCCGGTCGGCTCCCGCCGCCTCCTCCAGCGACTTTCCGCCCAGCGGGAAAATGGCGATTTCCGTCCCCGGGACGTTGTACTGCTTCTTCACGATTGCCAGCCCCACCAGGTAGCCCTCTACATCAATAGAGCAACTGGTGACGTGGCCGATCAGTTGCCCCTTGCGGTTGACGACCGGGTCGCCGGTCTGCGGGCGGCGGACCCCCTTCTCGGCGACGCGGAAGCGGATCAGTTCCCGCTCCCGGGTCTTCTCCCGGGCCAGCAGCGCGTCCCGGCCGACGAAGAAGGGCTTGTGGTACTTGACGTATCCGGCAAATCCCGCCTCTACGGGCGAGATGTTGAAAGGCCCCGCCAGTTCGTGGCCGTAGAGGGGGAGTCCCGCCTCGGTGCGGGTGGAATCGCGCGCGCCCAGACCCGCCGGTTTCACCCCGAAGCGCTCCCCCGCCTCCAGAATCTTCTCCCACAGGAGCGGCGCCTGGTCGGGGTGGACGAATATTTCGTAGCCCCACTCCTCGCCGGTGTAGCCGGTGCGGGCGATGACGACGGGGATCCCCGCCAGCGACCCCTCCAGCAGGTCGGTGCGGCGCAAACGGGCCAGTTCGGTGCGGAACCGCTCTCCATCCGCCAGGGCCAGCAGCGTCGGCAGCGACGCCGGGCCCTGCAGGGCGATGTCCCGCTTCTCCCGCTCCCCGGATGCCGGGTCCTTCAGGTTGCGCAGGACGGCCGGGGCCTCCACCTGCACCCAGGGACGGGCGCGGTCTATCATCACCCGCCGCTCGTTCACCGCGTTCAGCCAGTCCCAGTCCTTCTCCTCGTTGGCCGCGTTGACCACCATCAGGTAGAGGTCGGCCCGGCGGCGGTAAATCATCACGTCGTCTATCACATGGCCGTCGGGGTCCAGGAGATAGCCGTAGAGGGACTGGCCGTCCTCCAGCCAGGCGACGTAGTTGGAGCAGACGGTGTCCAGGAAGGCGGTGGCGTGAGGCCCGGCAATCTCAAAGACGCCCATGTGGGCCACGTCAAAGAGGCCGGCCGTCTCCCGCACCGCGCGGTGCTCCTCGCTGACGGACGTGTACCAGACGGGCATCTCCCACCCGGCGAAGGGGACCATCTTTGCGCCCATTCGTTTGTGGGTCTCGTAGAGGGGGGTGCGCTTGAGGGGGGCTTCCCGCTCTTCCCAATGCCACTCCGGACGCCCCTCCGCTTCGCTGCGTGGCTGACTACGAACCAGGGCGGATTG
>CALDFY010000079.1 GCA_937942115.1 uncultured Anaerolineae bacterium
CCATTGGGCGAAAAGCCCCTGGCTCCGATGCAAAGCCCCTTTCAGGGGCTTCCGGATAGCCCGTCAGGGCTTTGGTATCTGAGCCCGCCGCTTCAACGGCGGGCGGAAGTGGGCATCCCAGCCATCAGGGTAGGTAGTTACTGTGGGAGAATATTTTCCGCTGGCACATCGGAGAGGAGGAATATGTGCGGTATTGTCGGCTATATCGGTACCCGAAACGCCACCCCCATCATCCTGGAAGGGCTGAAACGGCTGGAATATCGGGGGTACGATTCGGCCGGGCTGGCCGTCCTTCAGCCCGACGGGAGCATCGGAGTCCGGCGGGAGGCCGGAAAAATCGTGGCACTGATAGAAAAAGTCCAGGCGGCGCCGGTGAACGGTTCCGTCGGCATCGGCCACACCCGCTGGGCCACTCACGGCCCGCCCTGTGAGCGCAACGCCCATCCCCACCTGGGCCCGGCCGGGGACGTGGCCGTCGTCCACAACGGCATCATAGAGAACTACCGCGCCCTGCGGGAGGAACTGGAGGCCGAGGGCCACCGCTTCGCCTCCGACACCGACACCGAGGTCGTCGTCCACCTGGTGGAGGGCTACCTGGCCGGCGGGGCCTCCCTGGAGGACGCGGTACGCCGGGCCCTATCCCAGGTGAAGGGGGCCAACGCCTTCGTCTTCCTCAGCCGCCGCCATCCGGACCGCATCATTGCCGTCCGGCTGGGCAACGCCGGCGGCCTCACCGTCGGCCTGGGCGAAGGGGAGAACTTCGTCGCCTCGGACATCCCGGCCATCCTGGACCACACCCGCCGGATGGTCTTTCTGGAAGACCGCCAGATGGCCGTGGTGACCCGCGAGGGGGTCCGCGTGGAGACGCTGGATGGGCGCCCCGTCCCCCTCCGCCCTCACACCATCCCCTGGGACCCCGTCTCGGCGGCCAAGGAGCCGTACCGCCACTTTATGCAGAAAGAAATCTACGAGCAGGCCCGCTCCGTCACCGACACTCTGCGCGGCCGGGCCGACTTTGAGGCCGGACGGGTGCGGCTGGAGGGGCTGACCCTGACCCCCGAGGAGGCCCGCCGCCTGGAGCGCATCGTCATCGTCGCCTGCGGGACCTCCGCCTACGCCGGGCTGGTGGGGAAATTTCTGCTGGAGGCGCTGGCCCGCATCCCGGTGGAGGTGGACTACGGCTCCGAATTCCGCTATCGGGACCCGCTTCTGAACGACCGGACGGCGGTCCTGGCCATCACCCAGAGCGGGGAGACGGTGGACACGCTGGCGGCGATGGAGGAGGCCCGCCGTAAAGGCGCCCGGCTGTGGTCTATCGTCAACGTCATCGGCAGCCAGGCCCACCGCATTGCCGACGGCCACATCCTGATGCACGCCGGGCCGGAGATTGGCGTCGCGTCCACCAAGGCGTTCACGGCCAGCCTGGTGGACCTCTACCTGCTGGGCTGCTATCTGGGGGAACTGCGGGGCGTGCTGACCGGTGAGGAACTGCGGCGGCGGGTGGATGACCTGGCCCGTCTGCCCGATCTGGTCGGACGGGTGCTCCAGCACGGCGACGAGTACACCCAACTGGCCCAAATCTACTACGACCGGGAGCATTTCCTGTACCTGGGCCGGGGGATCAACTACCCGGTGGCGCTGGAGGGGGCGCTGAAACTGAAGGAGATTTCCTACATCCACGCCGAGGGGTATCCCGCCGGGGAGATGAAGCACGGGCCCATCGCGCTGATAGACGAGCGGATGCCCGTCGTCGCTATCGCCGTGCGGGATACGGTGTACGACAAGATGATCAGCCAGATAGAGCAGGTGAAGGCGCGGGGCGGCCGGGTCATCGCGCTGGCGACGGAGGGGGATACGGAAATCGGCCTCAAGGCCGACCATGTGTTGACCGTCCCGCCGACGCCGCCGCTGCTGGCGCCGGTAGTGAACGTCATCCCGATGCAATTGCTGGCCTACCATCTGGCGGTGCGGCGGGGCTGCGATGTGGACCAGCCCCGCAACCTGGCGAAATCGGTGACGGTGGAGTAGAGCGTCGGGCTTTTGCGGCGGGCGGCTTTGCCGCCCGCCGCATTTTTTCCCCCGTACTTGACACACCGGCCGCCCTGGGGTATAATCATACCGACCGGTCGGTATCTAAACAGGAGGAGGCATGGCGCGAGGA
Organism: uncultured Anaerolineae bacterium; assembly: GCA_937942115.1. Classification (GTDB taxonomy): domain Bacteria; phylum Chloroflexota; class Anaerolineae; order B4-G1; family DUEL01; genus SpSt-77. The sequence goes on from CALDFY010000079.1 coordinate 2,162, forward strand.
CGGGCCGAAGAGACGCGCGAGCGCATTCTGGCAGCGGCGGAGGAGTGCTTCGCCCGCCAGGGGTACGAGGCCACCGGCGTGGCCGAAATCTGCGAACGGGCCGGGATCAGCAAGGGGGCATTCTTTCATCACTTCCCCACCAAGCAGGCCGTCTTCCTGGAACTGCTGGAGCGGTGGCTGGCGGGGCTGGGAGAACGGTTGGCCGCCCTGCGCTTTGAGGCCGCCACCGTCCCCGATGCCCTGATGCAGATGGCCGGGATGGCCCAGCAGGTCTTTGAGATGGCGCGAGGGAAATTCCCCATCTTCCTGGAATTTATGGGCCAGGCGGCCCGCGACCCTCGCGTCTGGCAGGCGACCATCCACCCATACCACCGCTACCGGGCCTTTTTCGCCGGAATGATAGAGGCCGGCATCGCCGAAGGAAGCCTGCGCCGGGTGGACCCCGACGTGGCGGCCAACGCGCTTCTCTCCCTGGCCATCGGGCTGGTCCTTCAGGCCACCGTAGACCCCGATGGGGCCGACTGGGGCCGGGTCGTGCAGCAAAGCGTGGGGCTGCTCCTGGAAGGCATGCGACGCACTGATGAAAATTGGTAACTACCTACGCCAGGGGCTAAAAGCCCAATGGCACTACCTTTTTCGGCGCGCTGGCCTCACCCCTCCCCTTCCCCCCTCCCCCAAGCGCAGCGATGGGGGAGGGGGGATAAAGGGGGGTGGGGGCAAATGTTCGCCCCATTGGGCGAAAAGCCCCTGGCTCCGATGCAAAGCCCCCTTCAGGGGCTTCCGGATAGCCCGTCAGGGCTTTGGTATCTGAGCCTGCCGCTTCAGCGGCGGGCGGAAGTGGGCATCCCAGCCATCAGGGTAGGTAGTTACAAAATTTCTTGCTTTTTTCACCCTTTAGACACTTTGTGCCTTTGTGTCTTGGTGGTTTATTGCCTTGCCTTAACTTTTTAAGCAATCTCCTTCCTCGGGAGAGGGGAGCCGCCGGGGGTGGGGTGAGGAAGGTTGAATAGTTACGAGAGCCAGCGCCTCCTGCAATACCAGCAGCGGACGCTGGACGACTACCTCCGGGATATGGTTGCCGTTCTGGGCTTCCGGCGGTATCTGGTCCGGGCCTTCCGTCCGCTGGTGCGCTGGTGGCTTCTCCGGCAGTCCCCGTACTGGAGACAGCGGCGGGAGGAGGCCCGGCGGGCCCGCCGCGCGCGGCCGATCCGGAAGCCATCGCCAGTCACGTGAAGCGAAAGGAGGAACCATGAACATTTTGCTGATCTACCCCCGATTTCCAGATACGTTCTGGAGTTTCAAACACGCCCTGCGGTTCATCCGCAAGGCGGCGTTCGGACCGCCGCTGGGGCTACTGACCGTGGCAGCCATGCTGCCCCGGGATTGGGCAAAGCGGCTGGTGGACCTGAACGTGACGGATTTGCGGCCCGCCGACCTGGAATGGGCCGATATGGCGATGGTGAGCGGGATGGGCATCCAGCGGGAGTCGGCGAAGGAGGTCATCGCCCGCTGCAAGGCCGCCGGGCTGACCGTCGTCGCCGGAGGCCCCCTCTTCACCGAGGAATATGAGAGGTTCAGCGAAGTGGACCACTTCGTCCTGGACGAGGGGGAGTTGACCCTGCCGCGCTTTCTGTCCGACCTGGAGCGGGGGACGCCCCAGCGGGTCTATCGGGCCGACGGCTTCGCCGATATGCGCGGGTCACCGATCCCGCGCTGGGAACTGGCGGACATGCGCCGTTACGCGTCTATGGCGGTCCAGTTCTCCCGGGGCTGTCCCTTTGACTGCGAGTTCTGCAACATCACTGCGCTGCTGGGCCGGATGCCCCGCACCAAGAGCGCCGAACAGGTGATTGCCGAGTTGGACCGTCTCTACAGCCTGGGCTGGCGGGGGAGCGTCTTCTTCGTGGACGACAATCTCATCGGCGACCGGCGCGCGGCGAAGAGCGAACTTCTCCCCGCACTGACGGAGTGGCGGAAAGACAAAGTCGGCGTCACCTTCAGCACGCAGGTCTCCATCAACCTGGCCGACGATGAGGAGTTGCTGCGCCAGATGGTGGAGGCCGGGTTCACCACCGTCTTCATCGGGATTGAGACCCCCTGCGAGGAGAGCCTCTCCGAGGCCCACAAGGCCCAGAATCTCCGCCGGGACCTGCTGGAGAGCGTCCGGCGCATCCAACGGGCGGGGATGCACGTAGAAGGGGGCTTCATCGTCGGTTTTGATAGCGACACGCCGTCCATCTTTCGCCGCCAGATAGAGTTCATCCAGCAGAGCGGCATTGCGGCCGCAATGGTGGGGCTGCTCCAGGCCCCGTACGGAACCCGGCTCTATGAGCGGCTGAAGCGGGAGGGGCGGTTGACAGGGGAGCCCTCAGGGAACAACGTGGTGGATTTCACCAACATCATCCCGAAAATGGGGTTGGAAATGCTGAAGGACGGGTACCGGGGTCTCCTGAGGCACATTTATTCCCCCGCTGCCTACTACGAGCGGGTGCGCACGTTTCTGAGGGAGTACCGGCCCCCGCGCCTGCGGGTTCACCTGGACTGGGAGAGCGTCCTGGCCTTCTTCCGATCCGTCTATCAACTGGGGATTCGGGGGGTGGAGCGGGTGCACTACTGGCGGTTGCTCCTGTGGACGTTGCTCCACCGGCCGCGCTCGTTCCCTATGGCGGTGACGCTGGCGATTTACGGCTTCCACTTCCGTCGGGTCTGCGAGGAGCAGGTGTTGCGCCGGACGGGAAACCCGGCGCAGGCCGGATTGTAGCCAGAAGCAGGACAGGCCGGGCACTTCTAAAGTGCCTGGCCCGTTTATTTCCGCGTTACCGGAACCGCTACAGCGAACACTTCCCGCTCAAAGAACCAGCGGAAGGGCGGCCAGTGGAAGAGGATATAGCGGGCCAGGCGGAAGACCCAGCCCTCCCGCCGGTGTTGCGGCGGTGTATCCAGCCAGACCCGGGCGCGGAATCCGTTGCGGCGCAGCACCCGCCAGAGGCTCAGCCCGCTCTGTTCGTTGACGTGCACGTCCACATTGGCGGGGATCAGTGCCCGGGGGTCGCGGGGATATGCGGCCCCCTGCCCCATCAGGATCCGCACCCGCCGGACCACCGGATAGGCGTAGCGGTCGTACCAGGCGTTGGGGGCGGTGTGGATGACCAGCCGACCGTCGGGCTTGAGGACCCGGCGCGCTTCCCGCAGCGCCTGGTCCAGTTCCCAGGGGTAGAGGTGCTCCACGATGTCAAACATGAGCACCCGGTCAAAGGCGCCGTCGGGGAAGGGGAGACGGCGGGCGTCGGCCTGATAGACCCCTGCGGCCTCCCCGTCCGCCACCGCCTGCCGGGAAAGGGTGACGGCCGCGCGGGCGTAATCAATCCCATGGGCCTCCGCCCCGGCGCGGGTACAGTGGCGCAGAATCTCCCCCCGGCCGCACCCCACATCCAGCACCCGCATCCCCGGGCCGATGCCGGCCACCGCAAAGGCGGCCCGCAGCCGCCGGGAGAGTTCCCGCCCCTCCGTGGCGACGAATTCCTCGTACCCCTCGCAGACGGAGAGGAAGTAGTCATGGTCGTACCGGTCCGGCGGCACCGACGGGGCCGCCGCCCCGGACCCGTTCGGATTTCTGGACTGATTCACGGTGAAAGTCCACCTCACGGAGGGCAACTCCTGCGAAGTTGCCCTACAATTTTCTGCGGATCGCGTCGGTCAGGGCGGCCCGCAGCAGGTGGAGTTCCTCCACCCGCAGGGCTATGCTCAGGAGAACGTAGACGGCCCCCGCCAGTCCCCCGGCCCCCCCGACAACCAGAATTTCTCCCCCCAGGCCTGGCCCGGCCCAGGCCTCCAGCGGACGGGCCGCTCCCCATGCGACCAGCGCCAGCGCCAGGGAGGCGACCGTCACCCGAAACAGTAACCCTCCCACCCCCGAGGCGCCCAGTCCACCCAGATGACGACGGGTCAGGTAGAGCATGGTCAGCGCATGGGCCATCCATTTTCCGGAGTTGACCAGGACCAGCAGGGGGAGCGTGAGAACTCCGGCCGATGCCAGCGCGACCGCCGTCAATGCGTAGAGGACGGTGGTCCCGATGCCCACCAGCGCCGGGGTCCAGGTGTCTTTGCGGGCGTAGAAGGCGAAGATGAGCACCTGGTCCACCGCCGCAAACAGCAAACCCGGAAGGTGGCAGCGCAGGGCCTCCGCCACGGCCAGCGTGTCGGCGGGGGTGAATCCCCCGTGTTCAAAGACGAGCGCCACCACGGGGACCGAAAGGGCCAGAAGGAAGGCCGTCGCCGGGACGATGAGAAAGAGGACCAGTCGGAGCCCCTGGGAGAGGGTGGCGCGGAAAGGGGAGGGGTCTGAATCGGTGGCCTGGCGGGAAAGGGTCGGCAGAATGGCCAGCGAGATGGCCACGACGACCATCCCCAACGGAAATTGGATAATCTGGGCTGCATACTCCATCCAGGCGATGGCGGAGCCGCCGATACGGGAGGCCAGGTGGTAACTGAGCACCACCGAGAGCAGGTTATCAACGATCAGACCGATCAGGACGGGCAGGTAGAGTTGTCCAATGCGCCGCAGCGCCGGATGGCGCAGGTCCAGGGTGAAGCGGAGACGGGCGTCCCGCAGGCCGGGCAGTTGGAGGACGACCTGGAGGAGGGCTCCCACCACCAGGCCCAGGGCCATGCTGCGGACGCCCCACCAGCGCCCCAGCAGGAGGGCCGTTGCCACCAGCGACGCGTTGAAGATGGCGGCGGTGAACGCGGGAAAGGCAAAGCGCCGGAGCGCGTAGAGGGCCGCCGAGAAGACGCCAGCCAGGTTCAGGAAAAGGAGGGCCGGGAGGACGGTCCGCAGGAGTTCTGTCGCCAGTTCCTGGTCAGCGGGGGCCAGCCCGCCCGCCATCAGCCAGACCAGTTGGGGGGCGAAGATTTCCCCCAGGATCAGGAAGAAGCCCACGATCAGGGTGAGGACGCCGGTCAGCAGGGCCAGCAGGCGCCACAGTTCGGCCCGGTGCTCTTCAGCGGCATAGTCGGAGAAGACGGGGACCAGCGCGGAACTGATCATCCCGCCCACCAGCAGGTCGTACATTGTGGTAGGGACGCGGACGGCGGCGTTCAGGGCACTCACAGAGGGGCCGGCCCCGAACAGGCCCGATTTGACCATCTCCCGGAGCAATCCCAGCACCCGGCTGGCGATGTTGCCCAGGGAGATGAGACCGGCGGCTTGTGTGACCTCCACGTGCTCGCCCGCGACCGCGCCTTCTGGCGGCGCCATACCCCCTCCGGTTCGTTCGCATTCGGGAAAAATTCGCGCCGCGCTCATTGGCTTGCGGAGCGCAGGCCGCCAGGCCTGTCAGTACAGGCGAACAGCCTGCGCTACGCCCTGTATGTTTCTGGGTAGTGTCCCATCGCGCGGGGCGCATTCTGGCGAGTCAGAAACTGCATTGGCTTGCGGAGCGCAGGCCGCCAGGCCTGTCAGTACAGGCGAACAGCCTGCGCTACGCCCTGTATGTTTCTGGGTAGCCTCCCATCGCGCGGGGCGCATTCTGGCGAGTCAGAAACTGCATTGGCTTGCGTAGCGCAGGCCGCCAGGCCTGTCAGTGCAGGCGAACAGCCTGCGCTACGCCCTGTATGTTTCTGGGTAGGGCGCGCAGCGCCCGAAGCAATCTCCGCCCAACCGTATTGCAGTTTAACAAATTATTTAGGCAATCGCCTGAGGTGGAATTTGCCCTCTCATTCCCCCTTGCCCCTCTTCTCTCCCAGAAGCGGGGGAGAAGGGGGGAAGAAGAGAGGTTTTGAGGGCGGCGGCGAAGCCGCCGCCCTCAAAACTTCCTCTTCCCCCTTCTACCCCCCCGCTTCGGGGAGGGGATGAAAGGGGCAGATGCCAACCCAGGCGATTGCCCAAATAATTTGTTCAACTGCGCCAGCGCCACGCAAAATGAATTTGGCGCTA
>CALDFY010000080.1 GCA_937942115.1 uncultured Anaerolineae bacterium
CCCTTGACTTTTTCCCCCTTTATGGTATGATTTGTCTTGCAAGTAAGAAAAACAAGACGAGAGATGAAATGGAAAAAAGGCCGTGCCCTCAATTCTACGGCGCAGTGACGGTCAGCGAGCGTGGACAGGTGGTCATCCCGATTCAGGCCCGGCGAGACCTGGGCATCCAGACCGGAGAGAAATTGCTGGTCATCGGCGGGCTGGAAGGGGGCCTCTGGCTGCTGCGCGCCGACCTCGTCAGCGAAATGACGGGCCGGTGGCTGGAACTGCTCCGACAATTGCAGGTCGGCCCTCTGGAGGAAGAAAATGAGCAGACGTCGTAGAATATGGATTGTCCTAGCCGCCATCGCGCTGCTGGCCGCTGGCGGCCTTTTCGTATGGCGGCAGGTCTCGGCCCGCAACCCGTCCACCGAGGAGCGCACCGCCGTGGTGGAACGGGGTACGCTGGAGGTCACCGTCAGCGCCAGCGGACGGGTGGAGCCGGCCCGCCAGGTGGACCTGACCTTCAGCGCGCCCGGCCGGGTAGCCGAGGTGACGGTGCAGATAGGGGACGAGGTGCGCGCCGGACAGGTGCTGGCCCGGCTGGATACCGGCGACCTGGAACTGAGCCTGCGGCAGGCGGAGGCGGCGCTCAAATCCGCCCAGGCTCAACTGGCCCAACTCCGGTCCCAACCCCGGCCGGAGGCGATCAAGGCGGCGGAAGCGGCCTACCGCAGCGCGCTGGCCCAGTACCAGCGGCTCAAAAACAGCCCCTCGCCGGAAGAGAAGGCCGTCGCCGAGGCCAACCTGAAGCGGGCCGAGGTGATGCTGAATCGGGCCCGCGCCGCCTACGAACCCGTCTCCTGGCGGCCCGACGTCAGGGCTTTGCCCCAATCCCTCAACCTGGAGACGGCCACGCTGGATTACGAGGTCGCGCTGGCCAACTACCAGTTGACCACGAAGGGCGCGTCGCCGGAGGACCTGGCGGCGGCCTGGAGCAATGTGGAGAGCGCCCGGGCGCAACTGGAGCGGGCGATGAGCGGCCCGACGGAGGAAGAACTGGCCGTCGCCGAGGCGGCGGTGGAGCAGGCCCGCGCCGCCTACGAGGCCGCCCGCCGCAATCTGGAGAAGGCCACCCTGACGGCTCCCTTTGACGGGGTGGTCGCGGCGGTCAACGTCGTCGTCGGAGAGACGGCCCCGGCGGGCCTGCCCGCCGTTTCGCTGGTGGACCTCTCCGGCTTCCGCATCACCGTCAACGTGGACGAGATGGACGTGGGCCGCCTGCGGGTTGGGTTACCTGCAGAGGTGACGCTGGACGCCTTTCTAGGGGAGACCCTGACCGGCCGGGTGGAGCGCATCGGCCCGGCGGCCACCCTGGTGGAGGGCACCGTCGCTTTCCCCGTCGTTATCGCGCTGGACCCTACCGATGTTCCGGTACGGGCCGGGATGTCCGCCAACGTGGCGATTCGCGTGGAGGAATTGACCGACCAGTTGCTGATCCCCAACTGGGTGGTGCGGATTGACCAGACCACCGGTCAGACCTACGTGTACCGGAAGACCGCTGGTGGCAACCTGGAGCGGGTGGACGTCCGCCTGGGCGTGCGCTACGAGGGCTACAGTCAGGTGCTGAGCGGTCTGAACGAAGGGGACATCCTGGTGCTGGTGCGGGAGAACAACTCAGTCCGGTTCGGCTTTTCCTTTGGGCAGTAGATGATGAACGCAGAGAACAGCGTTGTCCGGCTGGAAAATATCGTTAAAATTTACCGGATGGGGACGGTGGAGGTGCCCGCGCTGCGGGGGGTCTCCCTCACCATCCGCTCCGGCGAGATGGTCGCCATTATGGGCCCCTCCGGCTCCGGCAAGTCCACCCTGATGAACATCATCGGTTGCCTGGACCAGCCCACCTCAGGGACGTACTGGCTGGACGGGCAGGAGGTGGGCCGGCTGGACGATGACCAGTTGGCGGCCATTCGCAACCGGCGGATCGGCTTCGTCTTCCAGACCTTCAACTTGTTGCCCCGAACGACGGCGCTGGAGAACGCGGCGCTGCCGCTCCTCTATGCCGGGGTGGGGCGGGCGGAGCGGCTGCGGCGGGCACGGGAGGCGCTGGAGGCGGTGGGGCTGGGCGACCGGCTGCGCCACGCGCCGACGGAACTCTCCGGCGGGGAGCAGCAGCGGGTGGCCATTGCGCGGGCGCTGGTGACGGGCCCCTCCCTCATCCTGGCCGACGAGCCGACGGGGAACCTGGATAGCAAGGCCGGGCGGGAGGTGATGGCGATCCTGCAACGGCTGAACCGGGAGCAGGGGATCACCGTAGTGGTGGTGACCCACGACCCGACAATTGCCCGGCACACGGGGCGGATTATCTACCTGCGGGACGGGCTGATAGAGGGGGAGGAGACCGTCTCCGACCCGCTGGTCGCGGCATAGTCCTCACCCCTCCCCCGGCCCTTCACCTCACCCCCGGCCCCTCTCCTGACCAAAGGGTCAGGAGAGGGGAGGAAGATTTCGGAAGGGTTTTTGGGGCGGCGGCTGTAGCCGCCGCCCCCAAAACCCCTCCTTTCCCCCTCCCCTCTCCCAAACGAAGTTTGGGAGAGGGGAGGGGCCGGGGGAGGGGTGAGGCCAGCGCGCCGAAAAAGTTAGGGCCATTGGGCTTTTAGCCCCTGGCGTAGGGAGTTACCAGGAGTTGACAAGGAGCAAGGAGCGCCTATGCCCATAGAC
>CALDFY010000081.1 GCA_937942115.1 uncultured Anaerolineae bacterium
ACAGCGGATGCAATGGAGGTAATCGTCCTCGGTAAGGAATGGGGATGAAGTCATCATCGCTTGTCCTCGCGGTAAGAAATTGCATCACAGAGCACGCGTAAAGGAAGACGCCACTCCGCTGCGCTCCGGGGCGGACTACGAACAAGCCGCCACTCCAATGCGCTCCGTGGCTGACTACGAGCAAGCCGCCACTCCGCTGCGCTCCGGGGCTGACTACGAACAAGCCGCCACTCCAATGCGCTCCGGGGCGGACTACGAACAAGCCGCCACTCCGCTGCGCTCCGGGGCGGACTACGAACAAGCCGCCACTCCAATGCGCTCCGGGGCGGACTACGAACAAGCCGCCACTCCAATGCGCTCCGGGGCGGACTCCCAGCAACTCCGTCACGCGCCGAATTTGGTCAGGCGGCCGGCGTGGGCCAGCGCCAGCGGCATCAGGTCCACGTGGCGGATATGCCCCAACCCGCCCCGCATACAGGCCCGTTCGCCGAACTGGGTCACGTCGTCCGGGCAGATATAGCGGGACCAGAGGAGGACGGGGAGTTCGTGCCAGGAGTGGGCCTTCCAGAGGGCCGGCGTGGCGTGGTCGCCGGTGATGATGAGGACGTCGGGCTCCAGCGCCAGGATGTCCGGCAGAAGCCGGTCCACGTGCTCAATGACCTCTACCTTGCGCTGGAAATCCCCGTCCTCCCCGGCGCTGTCGGTCTTCTTGACGTGGAAAAAGAAGAAATCGTATTCAGCCCAGTGGGCCTTGAGGGTCTCCACCTGGTCCTCCAGCGTCTCGCCGGTGGGGAGAACGTCCATCCCAGCCAGTTTCGCCACGCCCCGGTACATCGGGTAGGTAGCAATGGCCGCGCAGCGCATACGGTAGATTTGGGGCATTTTCGGGAGGCCGGGGTCTTTGGCCATCCCCCGGAGGTTACAGCCGTTGGCGGGGTACTCGTCGGCCAGGAGTTGACGGGCCTGGGCCAGCCACTCGTTGAGGAGTTCCGCCGTCCGCGCCGCCTCCGGACGGGTGGGATAGACCGGCAGCGGCGGCTTGCCCACCTGCTGCGGGTCGGTCTCCGTCAGGCCGTCCTCCAGGCCCTCACCGCGCAGGACCAGGACGAAACGGTATTCCTTGACCGGCTCCACGAAGACCTGCACATCGGGGAGTTGGATGGCGCGCAGTTTGGCACAGAGGCGCGCGCTGACCTCGGTGGGAATACGTCCGGCGCGCCGGTCGGTGATAACGCCCGTCTCGGGGTCCAGGGTGCAGAAGTTGCCGCGCGCGGCGATGTCCTGGGGCTGGAGGTCAAAGCCGATGCCCAGCGCCTCCAGGACGCCCCGGCCGATTTCGTAGCGGAAGGGGTCGTAGCCGAAGAGGGCCAGATGAGCGGGGCCGCTGCCCGGGGCGATGCCCGGGGCGATGGGAGTGCTCAGCCCGCAGATGGAGCGGGCCGCCAGCGCGTCCATATGGGGGGTATGGGCGGCCTCCAGTTCGGTGGGGCCGCCGGGGGTCATCGGCAGCCCCCCCAGGCCGTCCATCACCAGCAGGAGAATCTTGCTCCGACCTTCTATCGCCAGTTCCTGAAGATGTGCTAAAGCGTCCATACCTTTCTCCTCGCGGTCCGGTCTCCCTTGCTTCAAAGGACGATTCTCAATCCTACCCCCAATCTCTGTCCCTGTCAAGTGACATTTGGCTGAAGTTCGGAGGGACGGTGGGCTTGACATTTCGCCCAACTTCGGCTAAAATAAAAGACAAACATCGTTTTATTCAGCGGGCAGAAAGGGGGGAACGATGAGTCAGATGCGATGCGACTACTGTGGCGAACCCATAGAGGGGGAGCCGGTACGAAGGGGGGACCGGGTCTACTGCTCCGAGGCGTGTGCCTTTGAGGCCGCCCGCAGCAAGGACTGCGGCGGCCGGAGCGATTCCACCATCTCCCCCCGGATTGTAGAACCGGAAAAGCGGTGAACAGCCGCCGGTAGCCCAGCCGTTCATCGGCCAAAAGACCCATCCAGAAGGAGGATCAAATGAAACTCGGAGACCGGATTCAATCGGCAGACTGGAAAGCGGAGAAGCACGTCCCCGTCATAGAGGGGCCCGACCAGGTGACAGCCAACCAGCCCTTCCAGGTGACCGTCACCGTCGGCAAGGAAATCCCCCACCCCAACACCACGGAACACCATATCCGCTGGATCGCCCTTTACTTCCAGCCGGAGGGGGATAAGTTCATCTACGAAGTGGGCAAATGCGACTTCACCGCCCACGGGGAGTCGGTGAAAGGCGCCAACCAGGGGCCGGCGTACACCCATCCGGTGGCCCTTTTCTCGGTTCAGGTGAACGGGCCCGGTACCCTGATCGCCACCTCCTACTGCAACATCCACGGGCTGTGGGAGAGCAGCAAGGAGATTACACTGGCCTGATGGCCCGTCCGAAAAAAGATGACCGGCGCCCGGGTCATCCGGGCGCCGGTCGTCCTTTTATGGCTCAAATATCGGCGGCATCCGGCGTTTGTGCTCGGAGCGGGCTATCATTCCCCGTACCTTCTCCACCGCCGCCGGGTCCAGCCCGGAAAGGTCTCCCGCCTCCAGCGCCGCCAGAATCCGGTCCAGTTCCCGGTACGTAATGCCCATTTCCCCCTCGTCGGTCTGGCCCGGCCAGAGGCCGGCGGTGGGAGGACGGTCAATCACCTCCTGCGGCACTCCCAGTTCCCTCGCCAGTTCCCACACCTGGGTCTTGTAAAGGCCCCCCAGAGGGAGCAGGTCCACCCCGCCGTCCCCGTATTTGGTGTAGTACCCACAGAGGAGCTCCGACTTATTCCCCGACCCCAGCACCAGATAGTTATGGGACTGGGCCAGGTAGTACAGCGTGATCATCCGCAGGCGGGGCTTGATGTTCGCCGGGGCCAGGGCGTTCTCCGACGGGGGGAGGAGTGACATCAGCGCGTCGTAGACCGGGGTCAGGTCTACGGTGACGGTGGGGATGCCGAAGGTCTCGGCGACTTTCTGGGCCAGGCGGAGGTCCTCCGGCTGGGAGTGACAGGGCATGAGGGCCGCCAGCACCCGGTCGGCGCCGACGGCCCGGACGGCCAGCGCGGCGGCGGTGGCGGAATCCACCCCCCCGCTCAGCCCGAAGACGAAGCCATCGGCGCCGGCGGTCTCCAGGTAGTCCCGGAGCCACTGCGCGATCCGGTTGGGGAGGGACATGGGGCCTCCTGTCGTGAAACGTGAAGCGTGAAGGGATCAGGTCAGGCGGGCGACGACCTCTATGCCGTTGAGGGCCATGCTGTAGAGAAAGATGCGGTGGAGCAGGTCGCCGTCGTGGGGCAGCGCGCCCAGTTGGAGGGCCGTCTCCACCGGCATGTCGTAGGTCTGGACGCCGTCGGCGGGGACGACGACCCGGAAGTCCCGCAGGCCCAGAACGTTGGCCCGCAGCCGCAGGAACATCGCCGCCTGGTAGACGCAGAGGTCGGTGCAGTCGCCGACAACGATGAACGTGTTGACCGCCGGATGGCTATCCAGCCAGGGGACCAGTTCGGTGCCGATGCTGGAACTGATGGACTTCTTGGGGATGACCACGAACAGGTCGGAGAAAGGAAGGTTGCGCAACTCGTCTATGGTCTCGCTCTCGGCGGTGCCAGCGACGCAGTGAGCCGGGAAGGCCCCGAATTCCACCGCGTCGGGGTCGTGGGTGTCCTGGGTGAGAAGGAAGTGGCGGACCCCCAGGCCGTAGGCCCGTTCAAAGAGCCGCACGACGGCGGGGACGATGCCGGCCACGCGCGGGCTCGCCAGCGGCCCAATGGTGCAGAAGCCCTTGATCAGGTCCACCGAGAGAATCGCCGTCCGGGACGGCTCCCGGACCACCGATTCCAGGGGGACGGCGGGCAGTTCCGCCTCCCAACGGGTAAGCCATTCCAGGAAAGTGCTGGTTTGCGGTTGCATGGTTCCCTCCTTACAACAGTGAACTGACGCGAAAATCTCCGCCCGGCCGTAAACGGTCGGGCTCAGAATACCAAGCCCCGAAAGGGCTTCGGAGAATGAGCCCGATGCTTTCGCATCGGGCAGATGCGGCTTCATCGCCCCGCCACGCGGCAAGGCCTCGCCCCGAGGGCCACGGCCCGAGCCCTCGGCCCCGAGGGCCTTCGGCCCGAGGGGTCGTCACTGCAAGCGAAGCGCCACGCGCCGAAGGCGCTCGCGCCGAGGCGAAGCAAACGGGGGAACAGCCTGCGCCACCGGAGAGCGCAAGCGGCCAGGCCTGTATCCGCAGGCTAACAGCCTGCGCTACCGGCTATATCGCAGGCTAACAGCCTGCGCCACCGGCGAACAGATTGCGCCACCGAACAGCCTGCGCTATATGGACCCCCCCGGAGCCGCTTTTGCGGCCCCCCACCGCCGCAGCGGCGCCGGGAGGAGCGAGCCCAGCGTCTCCCGCTCGCGCGGGGTGAAGACCCTCAGCCCGACCACCAGCAGCGGGTAGGCCAGGAGCGCGGCCGGCAGCGCCACCGGTCGGCTATAGAGGGCCACTGCCGTCGTGAATGCCCCCGTCCCCAGGCCCGCCAGCGTCAGTCGCCCCAGCATCCCTCGCCAACCCAGCGCCCCCACCTGTCGCGTCAGGTCAACGGCGAAGAGCACCGCCAGCAACAACTCCCCACCGATGAGGATCCAGGCCGAGGCGATGTAACTGTAGCGCCCCGTCAGCCAGAGGTTCGCCGCAACGGTGAAGGCGACCCGCGCGCCGGAGGCCAGGAAGACGTACCGCTGCCGGTTCAGCGCGATGAGCACGTAGTTGGTCAGACTGTTGAACCAGCCGAAGAGGATAGACCAGACCAGAAGCCGCAGGGCTATCGCGCCGTGGGGCAGGAAAGCCGACCCGCTGAGAAGCCCCACCAGCGGCGTCGCCAGCAGCGTCACCAGAACGGCCGTGGGGAAGGCCACGGCCAGGAGCACTTTGACGGAGAGCCGATACGCCGTCCGCAGAGCCTCCCGGTCCTCCACCGCCAGCCGCGCCACCACCGGGAAGACCGCAATGGTGAAGAAGGACGGGATGATGTTCAGCGCGTCCACCCACTTGCGGGCCGCGTCGTACCAGCCCACGACGGCGTCCCCCTGCAGCCGCTGGAGGAGCAGGACGTTGACGCCGGGGAAGAGGGCCTGGAGGAGAAGGGAGAGCATCAGCGGCCAGGATTCGGCGAGCATCCTCACCCCTCCCCCGCCGCCTGCGGCGGCAGCGGCGAAGCCACTGGGGGAGGGGTGAGGAAGCGCCCGGTAGGCCAGGACGGCCAGGATGCCCAGGGTGCAGAAGTTGGTCACGATGGAGGCCCCCGCCAGGCCGACGATGCCCAGCCCGCCCACCAGCACCAGGACCCCCAGCGTCACCTTGATGATGGTGGTGACGGTCTGGATCGCGGCGGGGTACTCGTGCTTTTCGTGGCCCCGGAAGAGCGCCGCCAGCCCGTAGGCCAGACTCCCCGGCAACAGGCCCAGATAAAGGAGCACCGTCGCCCAGACCGTCTCCGAAGCCAGGGGGGCCTCCAGGGATTGCCAGGCGGCCAGGAAGCCGCCCAGGAGGGGGAACGCGCCCAGAAAGAGCAGGAGCCGCAGGCCAGTGGTGGTCAGAAAGAGTTCCCACGACCGTTCCCGCTGCCGGGCCACCTCCCGCATCAGGTACATATCCAGCCCGAAGTTGGCGATGATGTCAAACCAGAGATAGATGTTGACGGCGGTGGCGTAGCGCCCGTTCCCCACCGGCCCCAGAATGCGGGCCATCAGCGCCGCGAAGGCCATTTCTATGGCCCGATTGAAGAGGTTCAGGACAATCGGGGCCAGGGAGTTCTTCGCCACCCGCCGGACGGTGTCCGCCTCGTCCGTCTCCCGGTAGAAGAAGCGCCAGAGGTAGAGGCCCACCAGGAACAGGAGGACCATCCCGGCGATAAACGTGACGAACGCGCCGATTTTGACGCTGTTGGGGCTGTATTTGAAGCGCACCGTCCAGGCCCCCGGCTCCAGGTAGACGGCGCGGAAGTTGCCGTTGGCCCGACAGATAGCGACTTCCCGCTCCGCGTCCTCGCCGGCCCCCTGGGGTCGGACGAAGGCCCGCCAGCCAGGGAAGTAACTATCCCCCAGAACCAGCCACGCGGGCTCCGAGACCGACACGTCCACAAAGACCTCGTTCAGCGTGTAGCGGGTGACCGTCTGGGGAAGAGGGTCAGCGGGATGCCCCTCCGCTTGCGTTCGTAGCAAGGCACGAAACGCAGTGGAGTGCCGTGCAGGACGCCACTCCGCTTCGCTCCGTGGCTGACTACGAACAAGACGCCACTCCGCTTCGCTCCGTGGCTGACTACGAGCAAGACGCCACTCCGCTTCGCTCCGTGGCTCACTACGAACGTCGCTCCGGGGCTGTGTTTGTAGTAAGGCACGAAACGCAGTGGAGTGCCGTTCAGGACGCCACTCCGCTTCGCTCCGTGGCTCACTACGAACAAGACGCCACTCCGCTTCGCTCCGTGGCTGACTACGAGCAAGACGCCACTCCGCTTCGCTCCGTGGCTGACTACGAACGTCGCTCCGGGGCTGACTACAAGCGGCATCCAGAACGACAAAGTGGTGGACGTCGTAGGTGCGGAGGGCCCCGGCTGCGTCCTCCGCAAAGACGGCGGCGGCGGCCGGGAGGGTGAACGCGCGGGGCAGAACCCCCAGGTTCTCATAGACCCGCACCGCCTGGTCCTGGTAGACGAGCCGGTACTTGGCCGGGTTGGGAATCTCCACCTCGGTGAGGATGTACTTGACGTTGAGCATATCCAGCAGAGGGCTATCCAGGGCCGACCAGGTCCGCAGGGAGGCAATGCGGTTATACGGGAGTTCGTCCTGGGGCTCAATGAGCGCCATGTAGTCGGCGTACTGCGCGGGGAAGATGGAGTCGTACCCGGCGACGGTCTGGAGGTCGTAGAGCATGCCGGAGTTGGCGTTCATCGTCTTGGTGGTGCCGGGCGGGGTGAAAGTGGCGTACCGCCAGAGGGAGGGGTCCTGGCGGAGAAACTCCACCACCGGCGGCGTGTACTCCAGCAGTTTCGGGTCTACGGCGGGATTGAAGCCCGCGCCGAAGGTGACGAGGTCCACGACCAGGACCAGAAGGGCCAGGGCCTCACCCCACCGGGCCTCACCCCACCCCCGGCGGCTGCGCTGCCACCCCCTCCCCTCTCCTGAACGGAGTTCAGGAGAGGGGTGGGGGCCGGGGGGAGGGGTGAGGCCCCGCAGCGCGACGCCGGTGGCCGTCAGCAGGAGGCCGAAGAGCGCGACCCAGCGGAACTCGTAGGAGTAGAAGGCCCGGTGGTCAGGGAAGCCAGAGGGGGCCAGGGCCAGATTCCAGAAGGCCCGCTCCACCAGCGGCTCAATGCGGGAAAAGAAGATGCGGCTGGCGGCCAGGCCGACCAGGGTGAGCAACCCACCCCAGAAGGCCAGCGCGGCCAGAACCGACGCGGCGGAGGGGGGAGCGCCCAGAAGGAGCGGATGGAGGATTTTTGGACGCCACTCCGCTGCGCTCCGTGACTGACTACGAACGGGACGCCACTCCGCTGCGCTTCGTGACTGACTACGAACGGAGTCGGTCCCGAAGGCCGCCAGGACCGCCACGGAGAGCGTCAGCGGGAAGACCCACCGGAAGGGGGAATGGGACTGGTGGAGGAACGGCAGCGCGTAGACCAGCGCGTAGACGGGCGTGCCGAAGATGCAGGCCAGGGAGAAGAGAGCAAGAAGGATGAAAAAGAAGCAGGAAGCAAGAGGAAATGGGCAGGTGGAAAGGGACCGTTTGCGGAATACGTGAAATACGAAACGGGAGATGGCCAGTGCGGCCAGGAAGAGAGGGAGCAGGCCCAGGTATGCGCCGCCCTCCACGTAGTTTTTCACGTCCCAATCCGGGCTGAGGATGGGCTGTCCCTCGGCGTTGACGGTGAAGGGGACGGTGCGCCACTGGAAAAGGTCAAAGTAGGCGTGATGAGAAGGATTGCCGAAGAAGTTGGGGATCAGAAAGGCGATAAGCCGCCGGGGCGGGTAGGCCCAGCTCAGGACCTGCGCCAGCGTCGGCGCGGCCTGAGCGCCTCGGAAACCCAGGGAGGCGACCTCGTAGAGGGGGATGAACTGCACCGCGCCCAGGGCCAGCCCCAGGGCCAGCATCAGGGCCAGCCAGGCCTCACCCCACCCCCGCCGCCTGCGGCGGCACCCCCTCCCCTCTCCCGAACTTCGTTCGGGAGAGGGGAGGGGGTTGGGGGAGGGGTGAAGAAAGGCCACCCGCCACAGGATATACGCCCCGGTCACCAGCAGGACGAAGTAGGTGTTCTCGGCGTGCCCCGCCAGCATCTGGCAGCCCAGCCCGACGGCTCCCAGGGCGGCCCAGGGGAGACGGGCCGGCCGGCCACCCAGCGCGGGCCACTGCCGGACAATCCGCTCCACCATGGCCAGGATGAAAGGGAGCCACGACGCTCCGGCGACAATCATCGGATGGACCGCCGAGACGACCATAAAGCCGCTGAACTGGAAGGTGATCCCGGCAATGAGGCTCCCCAGCCGTCCGGCGCCCAGCGTGCGGACGAAGAGATAGGTCCAGACCCCCGCCAGACCCAGTTGGAGCCAGATAAAGACCCCGTAGGCGCGCCAGAGGGGGAGGATATAGAAGACGACGCTCAGCGGATAGAGTCCAGAATGCTGACCGTTGGCCAGGAAGGGATGCCCGGCGAAGATGTACGGGTCCCAGAGAGGGAGTTCCCGGTTGTGGAGGGCCTGCAAGAGCAACCGCTTCCAGACGTAGTTTTCCAGAATCAGGTCGGCCAGGAGGGGATTCTGGGGAACGCCTACGCCCAACCGGTCGGCGGCGGAGCGGAAAGGCTCAAAGAGAAACAGCGCGTCGGCAGGGATGAGGGTTTTGGGGCCGAAGACTACCGGCGCGAAGAGCGCCAGGGGCAGGAGCATCAGTAAGGCAACGCACAGCGTTCCAGGAAACCGGTCGGAAAACCCGCGCTTTGCCTCGTTCATGCGCATCCCTGAGAGCAAGCCGCGTTTATCGGCGTTTATCCGCGTCCCCCAGATTCCGATAGCGCCAGCGGACCTGCCAGACCCGCAGGGCGGCCTCTATCTGCACCCACAGGCTCATCTTGGAACGCCCCTTCCGCCGTTCCTCAAAACGAATGGGGACCTCCAGAATTCGGTACCCCATCCGCTCGCAGATATAGGCCATCTCCACCTGGAAAATATACCCCTGAGCACGGACCCGGCTCAGGTCTATCCCCTCCAGCGTCTCCCGCCGCCAGGCGCGAAATCCGCCGGTGATGTCGTGGATGCGGGAGCCGAGAATCGCGCGGGCATAGAAGTTGCCCCACCAGGAAAGCAGCCGCCGTTCCCAGCCCCAATCCTCCGCCGTCCCGCCGCCGGGGACGTAGCGGGAACCGATGACCAGGTCATAGTCGGGGATATGGGCCAGGAGACGGGGGACGTCGGCCGGGCTGTGAGAGAAATCGCAGTCCATCTGGATAACGACGTCGGTCCCATCCGCCAGGGCCCTCCCGAAGCCCGCGATGTACGCCCGCCCCAGCCCGCGCGGGCCGGTTCGGTGAAAGACGGACACCCGGCCCGGGTGCTTGGTCGCCAGACGCTCGGCGATTTCTCCCGTACCGTCGGGCGACGCGTCATCCACGACCAGAACGCCCAGGTGGGGGACATTCAGGCTCAACAGCGCCTCCACCATCGGGCCGATATTTTCCGCTTCGTTGTAGGTCGGAAGAACGACCGTAATGCGCATCCACCTACCTTTTTGGAGGAAATTGGGGCGGGTAGCATCGCCACCCGCCCCAAAACGCAAAGAGAACGCATCCAACTATCCGACGTTCTTATCGGATCGGTTGCAGAGAGCGATAGATGGCTTCCCGTAGTTTGACAGCACTGGGATACGAGGGGCCGGCGGCCAGGGTACCGATACGAATAACAAGGCGAGGGATGGATGCCTTCGCCCCATCTCGCATCGCTTCCCAATCCTCCCGGGGATAAAAGAGCGCCAGGGCTTCCTGCAAACGATGGGTCAACCGCTCCCGCACTCGCCCGGCCTGCTCCGGTCCGGTGATCGCGAAAAACGACGCGTCATCCAACTGGCCGACGAAGGTGTCCTTTCCCCCTTCCTCCTCGGCGGCATGGCGGACCATCAGCGCGACGGCTCTCAGGACGTCGTCCCGGGCCACGAAGCCATAGACATCTGCGAAGGCCTCCAGCCCATCCAGGGCGACAGCCGTCACGACCCAACCCTTCTCTCCCAGCAATTGATTGAGACGGTCCTCCACCAGACCGGCATACGGGAGTTCCGTGATCGGATGGATCACCGATTGCATCTGCGCCCGGCGGAGGATGTTCCGCACCCGCAGGCGCAGTTCCTGGATGTCAAAGGGCTTGGTGACGTAGTCTACCGCGCCCAATTCCAGGCCGGCCAGCCGGTCAATCCGCTCCCGTTTCTCCGTCAGGAAGAGAATCGGTATCTGAGCCGTACGGCGATGGCTGCGCAGTTGACGGCAGACCTCATAACCGTCCACGTCCGGCAGACGGATGTCCAGGATGATGAGATCGGGCAGGGTGTGCTGGACGAAGTTCAGTGCCTCTTTGCCCCAACCGCATGTGCTCACCTCGTACCCCTGAATCTGGAAATACGAGGCCAGCATCTCAGCGGTGTTCGGCTCGTCTTCCACGATGAGAATCTGCTGCGACATGCCTGCCCCCGATTTTCGTTAGCCAATGGGTTCTTTATAAATGGCGTACGTGCAAACTTTGCCTCCCGCAGCGACGCAGTCAATTTCATCTATACGGAATTTCTTGCCCCCGCTGACCCAATGGAGGCCCTCCTCAATAACCCCCATTCCGGCAAAGCAGATGGGACGGTCAGAATGGCGTCCCCAGCAGACCGGACAGGGCTCCATTGTATAGGTATAGTACTCCCCCTTGTCCTCCACCTTGCTGACCTGGTCGCTGAACTGGGTGAAAATCTGGGCCAGTGCGGGAAGCCCGACTTTCAATTTGGCGCTTAGCGGGAGCGCCCGAAAGGCCAGGTCTCCCATACCGACCAGCGGGCCGAAGCCCGGGAGCCCCAGGGTAAACGCCGCGCGCCCGGCCCGAAGTTCCAGTCCCCGGCTCCCGCGCGGACCGTACATCTCCTCCAACGCCATGTTCAGCGCCGAGAAGTCAGCAAAATCAAACTCTTTGTCAAAGTTATCCGGGGGATAGTTATCAATCAGGTGAGAAAGACCGGCCAGGTTCAGGATGGCGTTCAGGCCGTTCTTGCCCATCACTTCCTCAATGGCCATAATGTAGATACGGGCCAGTTTGTTGGGGTAATAGTAGCCGCTCAGTGGGATTCGTCTCACGGGATGCCTCCTTCCCCGGCCTACAAGATGTCGGCCAGTTCTTCGGCTGCGCGCCGCATTTCCAGGAAGACCAGACCCAGTTTCGCGCCCGCTCGGGCCATAACGGTGAGGACCGCATCCTCGCCGACGGCGGTGAGGATGACATACCCCCGCTCGCCTTTCACGTACACCTCATCCAGGGCGCCTCGCCCCAGTTCGCTGGCGATGCGTTCGCCCAGGGAGAGCATGGCGGCCGACATCGCCGCCACCCGGTCTTCCTCCACACCAGCGGGGAGAGCAGAGGCAATAGCCAGACCGTCCACACTGACGAGAGAGGAAGCCTCAATATCGGGAGTGCTCATCTGGAGGTTGCGCAGACGTTCTACGATGCGGTCTGTACGGGTTTTCTCCGCCATCCTTTCGCTCCTTGAGATGGAAGATGGAGGTTGTTGTGGAAAACTGCTGTCAAATTACCACGAAATTCGTTGATTGTCAAGTCGCCACCAGCGGGGGTATCTCACCCAACCCCGGCCCCTCTCCTGACAAGTGTAGGTTTTTCGGGGAGCGGGGGATGCCCATTCCGGCCCTCACCCCACCCCTTACCCCCATAGGCGTTAACTTAAGGCTGGCTTCGGCTCTCCGCTTCCCGCGCCTCGGGCGCCGATTGGAAATCGGCCTTCCCTGGGGGCAACCGCGAGGGTTGCCCCTACGCTTTGCGCCGGGCGTCAACCTGCGTTGACGCCCTTCTCGGGAGGTCGGCGAAGGCCGACCTTGTTGCGAACGAAGTGAAGGGACCCGGCCGAAGGCCCAAAGAGGC